>CAYJRW010000001.1:0-44077 GCA_964372865.1 uncultured Candidatus Saccharibacteria bacterium
GAAAACGGACGCCCCGCAATGCCATCAATCATCAACTTTAAATAAATGTGGTATTTTGCCAGGTTGACCAGGTCGCCGGCCGCAAATTCAGGAGTGAATTCTTTTTCCAAATACTCTGCGTCTTCGGCGCCGACTCTGAAAGAAACAATAGTGCCTACGTTGCCAAAAACAGCGTCTCTGACTTCCTCTTCCATTTGGGCAATATATTGATGCCCCAAAACCAAAGAAAGCCGGTATTTTCTTGCCTCACTCAAAATATTGACAAATGACTCTGTGGCAAAATTTTGGAATTCATCCACATACAAGAAAAAGTCCCTTCTCTTTTCTTCAGGTATATCCACTCTGGACATGGCGGCTAACTGCAGTTTGGTAATCAAAAGGGCGCCCATGAGCAAAGCGTTGTCCTCGCCGATTCGGCCTTTCGAAAGATTAAGGATTAAAATTTTGCCCTCGTCCATAGCTTTTCTCATATCCACTGATGACTGGGTCTGCCCGATAATGTTGCGAATCAAGGGAGCTGAAATAAACTGGCCAACTTTGTTTTGTATGGCGGCTGTGGCTTCAACCTCGTATCTTTGAGTGTAGCGGGCAAATTCATTAACCCAAAATGACTTAACGACAGGGTCTTGTACGCGCTCAAGCACTTTTTTCCTGTAGTCGGGGTCAGCCAGCATTCTGTTTATTCCCAAAAGAGTGGAACCCTGATACTCCAAAAGCGCCAAAATGGAATTGTTCAAAATGTATTCCATTCTGGCTGACCAGACATCGGGCCAGATTTTTTTGAAAACCCCCATTAAACCTGAGGCCACCAAATGCCTGTGCTCCAAATCAACTTTTTCCATAACGTTGAAGGCAATCGGAAAATCCAAATCAGCCGGATTAAAATAAATTACGTCGTTGACTCTGCTTGAAGGCACGAAATCCAAAATACGCTCTGCTGCTTCTCCATGAGGGTCAACAAAGCCAACGCCCTTTCCGTTTCTTATATCCTGAATGGCCATATTCTCCATCATCACGGTCTTGCCCATGCCGGTTTTCCCGACAACGTAAACGTGCCTCCTCCTGTCGTCGGTTTTTATGCCGAACTTTTTTCTGGTGTTGCGGAAAGTGGTCTCTGCAAAAAAATTTATCTCATTATTCATAAATTTATTCTATAGGCAAACCGGGGGTTGCCTCGCCCTTTTTTGCCTCAATTCTGGGCACTCCGGGAGCCGGAGCAACTATTCTTCCTGGGAAATGAAACAAAGTGGCTAATTCCTCGGTGTTCAAAACAAAGGTTCCCCCGTGCCTCGGGAAATAAGGAGTCCATCTTCTCTTGTAATATCTAAAAATTCTTCGCTTTCTTATGTAAAGACGCCTTTTATCCAAAAACCAAAAGAAAACCGACTTTACTTTAGTCATTGTTCTTTTTTCCGGTTTAAAACCGCCTAAGTTCTCAACCGAGACCTCTTTAAAAAAGCCGTAAGGCGTTCTGGCTCTCGGGCCGAAAAAAACGTCTCTTTTGGCAAGATAAATGTACCTGATGTTGCAGTCAAAACCAAATTTTGTGATTTTTTCTTCAATGCCGGCAATAATCTCCCTTTCTCCAGGAGTAAGTTTCATTTCAGGTGGTATCAATTCCTGTTCTTTTTTTCCTGGTTCCTCGAGGCCAAAGAGCAGGACTTCTGCTGCCTCTTGAACCATTGGCTTTGGCTTTGGTTTTTCGGGTCTTCTGGCTAATTTGTCTCTTATCTTATGGCCTTCGGCTATCCAGTTCTTGTCTTGTTCTCTAATCGGTTTTACGACAATCTGAACCCACAACTGTTCTCCAGGCTTCAGAACGCTCATTCCCTCAAGAAGACCTGCCATTGGGTCAATTCTTTTTTCTTCCATGGGCTGGACTTCCGTTTCAAAGTTGGCATAGGTCTTTATGGGGTAGGGATCAGGCTTAGTGTTGATTATATCCGTACCCCAAAGTTCCCAGTCCTTGTTTGGAATATCTGGGGGGGTATTCTGGGTGTAGTCAGGCGCTTCAGAAATCTCGGCTTCTGGATACTGAGAATAAATATTTGACTCAATAATGTCGCGGAATCTTGCAGGCACGCGGATATAAAAATGGACTTCGCCTCCAATGCTGACAATCTCAAGAGAGAATCTGAGCTGAAACTGGCCTTCTATCCATATTTCTCTCCAGGTCATAACATCGTGAATTGAGTGAAATCCGGCAAAAACATGCTCCATGGCCTTGATGGGCTTTATCACTTCTTTTGGCACTTTAATTTCCAGCAAAACCTTTGGTATGGTGGAGTCCCATAGCTCCATTCTCCAAAAGCGATAAAGAAAAAGCAGCGGCTTCCAAAGAAAAAAAGGAAGTATCACCCACCACCAGCCCTTGAAAATCTGCCAAAAAACTATGAAGGTGGGAGATAAAAATTCGTGAAACATTAGAGTTATGACTTCTTGACTTGATACTTACCCTCCAGGGTCTTTGAAAAATAGTCCTTATTGCTCAAGTTGAGCAAAATGGTATCTCTTTTCACCAGCCGCTGTTTGAAAACATTGTCTATGAGATCTTCTTTGGACAAAGGCCTCTTAGCTTCCCTTAAAATATCTGAGATTACGTCTTTAACATCGCCATCTTTGTATCCCCAGTCTCGCAGGGCGTAAAGGCCCCTGCCCACCAAAACAAACCTTGGGTCGCGAATCAGTTCATTGTGAACTGTCTGAACTAAGGCATCTGGACCTATTGCCCTGGCCACTTCTCTAAAATGTAATGGTTTTCCTGCTTTCTTTAAAGCCAAGAAGGCCTTGTCTTTAATGCTTTTGGGATTTATCTCTGGCCAATCTTTCAAGCCAAAAAGGCCTTCAGAGTTTTTCTGAATTATTTTTGAAATTTCTAAAAAGTGTTCCAATACCCCTGAAGACACGTTAACAGGCGGCTTGAAATCTGCAAGAGTTAAGGCCTGATTGCCTTCCGCCAATTTTTCATAAAAAGAGTTAATAACTTTTTTGGCCCTGTCAAAAGAATTTGGATTAACGGTCCAGACAGAGTGGAACTCTTCTGTTTCGGAAAATCGCCTAAAGGGCTCTGCCAGTGTCAACAAAAAGAAAACCTGGCGCTGATATTTTTCTTTGCCCAAATGAGAAAGTAAAATTTCCTCTTTTCTCAGATCGCCGGTATTTTTAAGATGGTCTGTAAAATACTTTACGATTTTCTGATATTTTTTCATCTTGGGCTCAATTTTTGAAAGCCCGTCTCTTTCAATCTGCCTGACCCTCTCTCTTGTTATGCCAAAGTCATGGCCAATTAACTCTAAAGTTTCCCTCTTTTGGGTGTCAAAACCAAAACGTCTCCAAAGGACTTCTCTTTGTCTTTCCGGCAAATCGCTTAAAATTTCCGAACAAACTTTTGTATAATCAAACATTTTAATAAATTGAAAACTTATCAAAAGGTGAAACGAATCCTTGATTCGTTGAACATATTATATTGTTATATCATAATCCAATAAATATGTCAAACTTATTTTCTTAATCTTTGCCAGACGATCAAAATAGGGCCTGCTAAAAATATTGAAGAATAGGTGCCAAAAGAAATTCCCAGAATTAAAGCTAGAGCAAAATATTTTAAAACATCTCCGCCAATAAAGAAAATAAATATCAAAGGAAACAAAGTGGTCAAAGAAGTGTTTAACTGACGCCCGAGAGTTTGGTTTATGGAAAAATTTACAGTATCTTCAAAAGAAATTACTGCTCTTCTTAAAAGGTTCTCTCTTACTCTGTCAAAAACCACCACCACATTATTGATTGCGTAACCAACAACGGTCAAGAGCGCAATTATAACCGGTGTAGTTATCTGAACATTATAAATGTTCCCCAAAACTGAAAAAATGCCCAGAGGCATTAAAACATCGTGAGAAAGTATAATTAAAGAAACTATTCCCCATTGCCAAGATTTAACCGGTCTTGAAACTTGGCGGAAAGCCAAAGCAATGTAAAGGGTTATAGCAATCAGGGACAAAACTATAACAATTCTGGTTTTTTGCTTTAATTCCCGACCAATTGTGGGACCTACTGATTCAAAACGCACTTCCTGAATCCCTCCCAGTTTCTCTAAAATAGTTTGGTGGGTCTCCTCTGAAACCTCTCTCATTCTTAGAATTACTCCATTTTCTCTTGTTGGTTGAACAGAAATTTCGCCCAATCCCAGGCCGGAGAGCTCTTGTTTGATTTCTTGAACCTGGGGCCTGTCTTTTGCGTATTCCAATTCCAAAATACTTCCACCTGTAAAATCAATTCCAGGCCTCAGGCCAAAGAAAAACAGAGAAATTATGCTTGCCAACAGCAAAATCCCCGAAAAAGCAAGGTATATTTTGTAATATTTTACTATTTCCACAGCCATTGAATATTTTCCAACTTTGTTCCTTCAAAAATTTTCAAAAAGTTCTTCGTAATAAAAATAGCAGAAAACATGCTGACCAAAATTCCAAAAATAAGGGCCAAGGCAAAGCCTTTAACAAAACTCGTGCCAATGCCAAACAAAATGAAAGCAACCAGCAGAGTAGTTAGATTTCCGTCGCGAATTGAAGGCCAAGCCCTTCGGAAACCTTCCTTCAAAGAAACAGAAAAAGTGTTTCCGCTTTTCTGTTCTTCTTTTATTCTTGAAAAGATTAAAATATTCGCGTCAACCGACATGCCAATGGAGAGTAAAAAGCCCGCAATGCCAGCCAGGGTAAGGGTAACAGGAATTATTTTAAAAATAGAAAGGACTAAAGCAATATAGATGCCTAGAGCCAGTGCCGCCAAAAACCCGGGCAGACGGTAAAAAATAATCATAAAAATTATTATGGCCAAAAATCCGGCAATGCCTGCTTTCAAAGATTCCTCCAGGGATACGGCACCCAAGGTAGGTCCTACCGACTGCTGAGAGATTAAGGTAATTGGCAAAGGCAGGGCGCCTGCGTTCAAATTTCTTGCCAGTTCTCTTGCTTGTTCAACTGTGAATTGACCAGTAATTTGCGCCCTGCCGCCTGAAATTGTCTCTTGAACAACCGGAGCTGAAATCAAAACAGTGTCAATATAAATTGCCAAAGGCCTGTCAACATTTCTTGCAGTCAATTCTTCAAAAATCCTTCCTCCTTCTGAGTCAAATTGCAAAGAAATTGTCGGCTTGCTGAATTGGTCAAAAACCACTTCTGCTTTTTGCAAATACCTTCCGGTCAGAGGAGTTGATTTAAATTCTTCTCCTGCCAACTCTCTAAACTCCAAAAAAGGGGTCTGGCCAATTAAACGAATGGCTTCTGAGGGCTCAATTATTCCTGCTAACTCCACCGTTAATCTATCCTGCTGAACTTGAACCAAGGGCTCCCTGACTCCAAAAAGATTAATCCTTCTTTCAATAACGTCCCTTAAACCTTCCATGGCGATTTTTCTGTCTCCTTCTTTAATTCCCGACAAGTCCGCATCATAAATTAAATGAATTCCGCCTTGCAAATCCAAACCCAACCTGAAAGGAACATTGGGTATAAATTGCAAATTCAGGGCCTGAGGATAAGCGAAATTCCCTGCAAAAAAAGCTAAAACGGAAATACCGGCAACAATAATGTAGACTCTTGTTTTTGGCATACTGTCAAATTATTTTACCACAATCAAAATCCAGCCAAAAGGGCAGAAGCAATTCCCACTAAGAATATTCCGTCAAAAACGCCTGCTCCTCCGATTGACAAATATCCGCCGTATTTTTTAATTCTTCTCAGGTTCAAAATATCTGCTCCAATTAAAGTTCCAAAGACCCCTGAAATAAAGGCGGTAGGAGCTGCAAATCCGGGGGCCAAAATAAGCGCAAAAACCGCAGAAGACAATGGCGGAATAAAAAAAGGCAGGACAATGCCTCTCCCCGGCACCATTCTTGCCAAAAATTTGGAAAGAATAATCATCAAGAGAGTGGCGATTAAAACCGGTTTTAATTCAAAACCCTCCTGCCATAACAGAAATAAAAAATAAAAGGAAAGTAAAATCGGCAAAACAGCGCCGCCTAAATTCAGGACCACTCTCTGAACTTCGGTTTGGGTAGTTTTGAACAGCCCGAAAAATCTCGGCCGCTCAACATAAACCAATTTCTTTTTTGTTAAAGGAATGTTCACGGCTGAACCAATTAAAATCAGAAAAAGCAAAAATATTGTTGTTTCTGGAGATACGCCCAATTTCTCAAAGCCAATAGTAACTATCTTAAAGTAGCCCAGAATCAGCAAAAACGGCAGAAACAAAAGAAAAAGCAAAAAGAACAAAAAGGCAACCGGCAGAAAAAGCATATTATATTTCTTCTAATGAATAAACGTCAATAACTGGTTCTTCGTAGGGATGAACTTTTTTAATCGCTTCCACCACCGCCCCCACTTTATCCATCTCACACTCAACTTCAATTCGTTCCTCGGCCACTGCCTCAAATTCCCCAACCTTTCCAATATAAGGATGAGCTCCTTTCTCTGTCTTCCATCTACCAATCCCTTTTGAAGAAAAACTAACGAATGTGTAATTGCCTATTTTCCCGACACCAGCTTTTCCCATGGCTTCTCTGATTTTATCAGCATCTGTCTCCGGCGCAAAAACAACTATTTTTACTTTGGTCGAAGAAAGCAAGCTTTTTTCTCCCCCCTTCGCTAAAGCTCGATGTTTTGATTTATTTGCCATGGCATTTCTGTTACTTCTTGAAATTTACGAATTATCATGCGGCTATTTCTGCTGTATTTGCTCAATATCTACCTTATCAACATCTCTGCCCAAGACGGACTTGTAGCGAATTAGTATGTCCTTTGGTATTACACTTACTTTGATGCCAAATACCTCTTTTTGTGTTGACTTAGAAAAATCAATCCCATTCACCACAGTTTTTTCCGTTTTGTGGTCAGTTATTTTCAAACTATTACCGTCGCAAATGTCCATTTTTTGTCCCTCGTATTCAAGTTTTACATACACACCTATTAGACCCCAATTATCATCTTGAAAACGCTCTGGGCCCAAAAGTATATATGGCCTGACCTCTTCAATAATCTCCTGAAACTTGTCATGCGGTATTTCCAAATCAATATCCTCCAGCCCTCTGGTTGCTCCGTATAACTTTGCCGCAAAACCCCCCGTAATCAGGTAGGGACTTTTATGTTTCTTCAGTATCCCCAGTATCCAGCGTAATGCTTTTTCAGTTTTCTTTTCGTAGTTATTTTCCATGACACTTCTTATATTTTTTGCCGGACCCGCACGGGCAGGGGTCGTTTCTGCCAACCTTGCCTTTGGCACGCTGATTACCGCTTATAGTGGCTGATTCGCGCTGGTAAATTGGCTGGGCACCAGTTGGCTGCAAGGAAGCCCTGAAAAGCATCTGGACGATGTTGCTTTCAATCATCTTTAAAAGATTTTGAAACATTTTGTGGCCCTCGTTCTTGTATTCTACCAGAGGGTCTTGCTGGCCGTAAGCTCGCAGGCGGACAGAATCCCGCAATGCCTCCATTTCTTCCAAGTGATTCATCCAAAGCATATCTAAAGTCCTTAGGGCGACAAATTTAGAAACTTGATTAAAACTATCTCCTAATTCTTTCGCTTTCGGCTCAAGCAGTTTTTTCTCCTCGTCGCTTTTCAACCAATTTCCAACTTCCAATTTCCAATTTTCAATTTCCAAAAAGCGGCTTCTCTTTTTGTAAATCACTTCTCTGTGTTTGTTCAAAACATCGTCGTAATCAAGCAAATGTTTTCTCAAATCAAAGTTAAACCCCTCTATTTTTGACTGGGCTTCTTCAATGGCTTTAGAAACAAGGCCCGCCTCAATTGGTTCGTCTTCAGGAATCTTAAACATTGACATCAAAGAGCTTATCTTCTCTCCGCCAAAAATTCTCATTAAATCATCTTCCAAAGAAAGAAAAAATTGAGAGGAGCCGGGGTCTCCCTGCCTACCTGACCTTCCCCGTAATTGGTTATCAATTCTTCTAGCCTCATGCCTCTCTGTGCCAATAACATGCAGACCTCCCTTGGCAATAACTTTTTCGGCTTCTTCTGGAAGCTGGGGATTGCCACCCAGAATTATGTCTACTCCCCTGCCTGCCATGTTGGTGGCAATAGTTACGGCTCCGGGTTTTCCTGCTTGCGCTATTATTGCTCCTTCTCTTTCATGGTGCTTGGCGTTCAAAATTTGATGAGGAACTCCCTCTTTTTCCAACAGCTTCCCCAAATACTCATTTTTTGCAATTGAGGTGGTGCCAACGAGAACCGGCTGTCCCTTTTCGTGTCTTTCTCTAATTTCTCTGACTATTGCCCTAAACTTTCCTTCAGAATTTTTATGCACTCTATCGGGCAAATCTTGCCGAATCATCGACCTGTTTGTGGGCACAATGGCAACATCCAACTTATAAACTTTATCAAACTCTTCGGCAGAAGTAGCTGCTGTTCCCGTCATGCCGCCCAGCTTTTTGTACATTCTGAAATAATTTTGAAAAGTGATTGAAGCAAGAGTAAGCGATTCTGGCTGAACCTTCACTCCTTCTTTTGCTTCAACCGCCTGGTGAAGACCGCCAGACCATCTTCTTCCTGGCATAAGCCGGCCGGTAAATTCATCAACAATAATGACTTGCCCATCTTTGACCACATAGTGTCTGTCTTTTTTAAAAAGAACTTCTGCTCTCAGGGCCTGCTCCAAATGATGAAGATATTTTATGCCCTTTTCTTCGTAAATATTGCCCGCTCCTAAAATTTTCTCAATCTTGTTAATGCCAGCTTCCGTCAATGTTACGGCCCTCATTTTCTCGTCAATCTCATAGTCGGTTTTGGGGTCTAATCCTGGAATGATTCTCGCAAAATCAAGGTACCATTTGGAACTCTCCGTATCAGGGGCTGAAATAATCAAAGGAGTTCTGGCTTCGTCTATCAAAATTGAGTCAACCTCATCAACTATTGCAAAATTGAAACCTCGTTGAACCTGCTGCGATAAATCGTAAACCATATTGTCCCTTAAGTAGTCAAAGCCAAATTCATTGTTTGTACCATATGTGATATCAGCATCATATGCCTCTTTCCTAGACACCGGCCTCAAAAAATCTTCAACAACCTTAAATCCTCCAAGCGTATCTCTTTCTATGTCTTTTTTGGCAGAGGGGTCATACAAGTATGCCGCCTCATGTGTAATACAACCAACCGACATTCCAAGCGCGTGATAAATTTGCCCCATCCACACAGCGTCTCTTTTTGCCAAATAATCATTGACCGTTACTAAATGGCAACCTTTCCCTTCCAGGGCGTTTAAATATAAAGGCAGAGTGGCTGTCAAAGTTTTACCTTCTCCGGTTTTCATTTCAGCGATTTTACCCTGGTGCAAAACAATGCCGCCAATTAATTGAACGTCAAAGTGGCGCTGATTTAAGGTTCTTTTTGCCGCCTCCCGAACTTGAGCAAAAGCTTCTGGCAGCACCTCACCTAATGTGACGTAGCCTTGCTGCGTTACATTGTTTTTTAGGACTTGGGTTTTTTCTTTTAATTGTTCTTCAGAAAAACGCTCGTACTCTTTTTCAAGCGCGTTAATTTTTTCCACGACCGGCTGCAGTTTTCGCAAATACGTTTCGTTGGCATCCCCAAAAATTTTAGTCAAAATTGACATATTACCAGTTGATTATATAAAAAAAACCGCCTTTGGTAAAGGCCGTTTTAGCAGAGATAGCTCTTTATTAAAAATTATAACTAATGATTTTATAAATGATTTTGGCGGCTAAAAAGTCTGGCGCGTGAAAACCCGGAATGGGGTCTAGTTCCACAACATCAGCGCCGACAATTTTTCTTTTTTTGGAAATCTCTTTTATCAAATGTAGGGTTTCATACCAGCCAAGGCCACCAGGCTCAGGTGTTCCAGTTGAAGGCATAATTGAGGGGTCAAAAGCATCCAAATCAAAACTTATGTAAACGTTTTGTTTCAGCGCAGCAACTATTTTATTTACGGGCAATTCGGGTGCATAAAAAATTGTTTTTATTTTTTCTTTTTTAATATAATCTTCTTCTTCTTCAGACATGCTCCTTATGCCAACTTGAACTACCGGTATTCCCTGCTCTCTTATTCTTCTAACAACGCAGCCGTGAGAATATTTTGTCCCTTCAAGTTCATTCCTTGAATCCAAATGCGCGTCAAAATAAAGAACTGAAAGGTTTTTAATCCTTTTTACAAAAGCTCTAACGGTTCCAATGGTTATTGAGTGTTCTCCGCCAATGGTTATAACAAATTTTTTGTCATGCAAAAGAGAGCTAACCGCTTTTTCTACTCTTTCCGTTGTTTCCTGAGGAGAGTTCTTTGAGGGCTCCAAGGGTTCCAAAGTAAAAATTCCTGTTTTAGCAACGTCTTTTTTCGTCTCAATGTCATAATCTTCCAAATAGCGGGAAGCCTCAATAAGGGCTTGAGGCCCTTCTTTCGTTCCTGATTTCCAAAAAGTAGTTGAACTGTAGGGCACTGGTAAAATAACTACTTTTGAGCTTTGGTAATTTTGATTTGGCAGTCCCAAAAAATTAAACGGCTCCGTTGTGGGATACTTGAACATTATAATTTATTAATTTCTTCCTGAATATGCCAGGCAAAATAACCTTTGTATTTCTTTTGCAACTCAAGATTCTTCCAGTCCTCTCCCGTAATAAACTTTCTGCAATTTTTTTCTTGACAGCGACATTTAAAGTAAATGCCGGGGTCATTGTCTGTCATGGCATAGTCAAAAGTTAGTTCCTCATCCTTAAGAATATTGCGCATTGCCACAAACAAATTGCCTTTTACGCCAACATTGGGGCGACAACTGTGGTTCAAGTAATCATCATCTTTGAGTGTTTTTTTGCTAAAGTGGGCTAAATAAAAACTTGGAGCTATTTTAAATAAATACTCTTTTAAGACCTTATATCGTTTTTTGGGAAGATTTTTTGGGTTGCTTAAAATTTCTTTTTCTCCAACTATGTATCCTCCGGGAATGGCAATTATTTCACTTTTTTTAATGAGTTCTTTGGCAAACAATCCTTTTCTATGGATGGCAGAAGTCCCTGCTTTTACCTTTGGGTTAATATAGGGATTAATGTAAGAATGACCCATAAATCAAGTTTATTGCTTTTTGGTAATCTCTTTTAGAAAAGGCGGCAGGGTAAAAATTGCTTTAAACATTTCCGGGCTGAGGTATTTCAGCTTTCGCTCCAAATCTTTGTTCTTGAACTCCGTTTTCAGCGGGTTGAAGTTTTTGTTTGCGGAAGCTATCAGAAAACCCCAATAACCGCCAAAAAAACTAATGCAGGCGCGGTAAGAAAAAACTTTTGGGAAAACTTTTTTCAATATTTTTTTCAGGCGAAGGTGGCCCTGGTAACTGACTTCGCTGAAATTGTTGCTGTGCATTGCTAAAATGCCGTCTTTTTTAAGATTCTGGCGGATAAGTTTGTAAAAATAGGTTTCCGGTTTCTTTATTTTAGAGCTGAGGTTGTAGTAGCCGGGGTCAGAGATGTCTGAGTAAATGACATCATACTTTTTTTGGCTTCTTAATAAAAAGTTTTCAGCGCTGTCTATAATTAAGTCAACTTTCGGGTGGTCAAAAAATCCTTGGTGCATCTCGGGAAAAAATTGCTTGAAAATTTTTACTGCTTCTCTGTCAATATCAATGGTCGTGATTCGCTTTACGTTTTTGTGCTTTAAAATTTCGCGAAGAGTCGCTCCCTCTCCCGCTCCCAAAACCAGGATTTGTAAATTTTTCTTCTTAGTCAGCAAAATCAAAGCGGGGTGAATCAGCGCCTCGTGGTAAATCCATTCTTCTTTAACGCAGCTCTGGGGAATTCCGTCAATAACCAAACTTTTACCAACCTCAAACAAATCGAAAATCTGGATATCCTGGAACTTTGTTTTTTTGTGAAATAAGAGTTTTTTTACCCGCCAATGCACTTGAGAGTTGGGAACGTATGTATCAACATACCACTGCCGTTTCATTTTCTTAAAATCCCTCTCTTTATCACTTTCATTTCAACTCTTTTAGGCTCAAATTTCTTTTTTAAATATTTAAGAGCCTTGTCGGGCATAGCTCTCCTGCCGCAGCTGAAAATGTCAATGGCCAAATAATTTATTTCAGGCCAGCTGTGGATGGCGATATGTGATTCAGCCAAAAGAATGAAACCGGTTATTCCGTGAGGATTAAACTTGTAAGTTTTTATTCCCAAAGTGGTGTTGTGCGATCTTCTGGCGGCTTCAAGCAAAATATTTCTAATTCTCTTGGAATCTTCAATAATTTTCCCGCCCCAGAATTCAGCAATCAAATGAACTCCAGTATATCTTCTTTTTTGTTTGGGCCTCATTTCTATTTTTTTCATCGCAATAATTTTATATTTCTTCTATTGCATTACACTATTATACAGAAAATAAAAAAGAAAAAACATACGTCAAGCTGTGGATAACTCAAAAAGGGTCATTTAACAACTTTTATGGTCTTGGATAAACCGAAGATTGAAGAATAATGCCTAACAATTTCAAAATAGTTATGAATTTGCGGCGTGATTACCTCGCCGGGCACCAGCAAAGGAATGCCTGGGGGGTATGGGGTTATAACTTCAGCGGCAATACGACCAATTGCTTCTTCTATTTTAATTTCTTCTGTCTCTTTCAAAAAAGTTTTCCGGGGGGAAAGGGAGATTTGAGGAACGATAAACGGATATTCAATCGCCCATAAACCTTTTCTGGCAGAAAGTTTTTTCAAAACGTTAAAAAAAGCGTTAAGATCTCTAGCGTCATTGCCGATTCCAAAAATAAAAATCAAATGATTGGGTGTACTGAACTCAGGCTCAATTTTATTTTTGTTTAGAATCTCCCAAGATTCAAATCCGTTTTCAACCTCAACCGTCAAATTGGTCAAATCCAGGTCAAATCCTTTTTTGTTTAAGTAATTTCTTTCTATGCATCTAAACTGTGAGTTTTTTAGAAACTCCCTGGCTTTTTGGGCTAAATCTATCGGCCCCTGCCAGAGTTTTTTTCCCTGAAGAACCATTTGCCTTCTAACCAAATCCAAAGAGGCAAGAAAAATATATGAAGGAGAGGTGGTTTGAAGCAATCTAACTGTCTCTTTAACTTTTTGGCGGTCAATCCTTTTACCCGTAAAATGCAGCATTGAGCTTTGAGAAAGAGCCGGCAATCTTTTATGAGTGCTCTGGACGACCGCGTCAGCTCCGGCTGCCAAGGCCGTCTGGGGAAACTGGGAATTAAATTTCAAGTGCGCGCCCCAAGCCTCGTCAACCAAAAGAATTTTCCCTGCCTTGTGGACAATCGCAGCAATTTTTTCAAGGTCAGCGGTAACGCCAAATTGAGTCGGATTGACTATCAACACCGCTTTGGCATCAGGATGCTCTTTTAATGATTTTGCAACAGTTTCCGGCTTAACATTTAGCGGCAGATTAAACTCTTGGTCAAATTCTGGTTGGAGGTAAATTGGCTGTGCTCCAGAGATAATCAAACCACTCACAGCTGATTTGTGCATGTTACGGCTGATGAGGATTTTATCATTCGGAGAACAGGTAGAAAGAATCATTGAGATGACTCCCAAGGTAGAACCGCCAACCAGAAACAAGGTTTCCTCAGCCCCAAAAGCTTCAGCCGTCAGCTCTTGGGCTTGTTTAATCGCTGATTGAGGATGAGACAAAGAATCAATGTCTTCCAGCAGGGTTAAATCAAATTTGGCGTCAAGCGAAGCCGTTTCTCTGGGCAGCCCCCGACCATAACGGTGGCCGGGAACGTGAAGCTTTGTTACAGCTTTTTTTAGGTAGCGACGTAGCGCTTGATAAAGCGGAGCTTGGTTTTGCTTCATTTTTCCATCAAAAAGAAATAAGGGGCTTTTTGTCTTGAATCACTCTTTTTTGCGCCTTTATCGCGTCCCTTAAAATTTTCGGCAGCAAAAATAAGGACTGGTGGATTTTTTCATCGTAAAACTTTAATCCTTTCAAGCCCCTCTTTTTTATCTTGTCTTTTACTTGGGATGGTTTGATTGAAATTGGGTCGTATTTTTTTGATGCGGCAATAAATCCCCAACTATCGTCGTAACTTGGAATAAAGACCCTCATTCCCCTAGCAATAGGAAAAACCTTATTTACGGTTTTGTGAATCGCAGCGAAAGTTTCGTTATTCAGCTCGTTGACTCCGTCTGCTTGCAGAGAAAATATGCCATTCTCGCTCAACTTCGCGTATATGAGCCGATAAAATTCTTCTGTAAAAAGAAGCCAAGAAGGCGGTTCCAGCAAAGGGGCTATCAAGTCGCTGATGATAACGTCAAACTTTTCTTTGGTTTCACTTAAAAACTTCCTGCCGTCCCCGGGAATCACTTTCATTTTCTTGTTCTTAAAAACATTCCGGTTTATTTTTTTCAGGAATTTCCGGCAGAATTCTATCAGTTGCTCATCAATATCAACTAAAAATAACTGCTTGACGGATTTATGTTTTAAAACTTGGTAGGCGGTTCCACCATCAGCGCCGCCAATTATTAAGACTTTATGAGGCATGGGGTGAGTTACCAAAGCAGGATGGGCAATCGTTTCGTGATAAATGAACTCGTCCGCCTCGCTCGTTTGCAGTCTTTCATCTAAAAAAAGGGTTCTGCCGTACTGGAATAGTTCTACGATATCAACCGTCTGGAACTTTGTCCTTTGATGCATAATTCTCTTTTTAACCTGAAATAAATGAGCAGAATGCGGGCCTTGAGTGAATTCCAGTATCCATTCTGAATTTTTTGGAAGTTTGCTAGTAAAAGAGAACGGTTTCATTTAGAAATTTAATTGTCTATTGTTCCTCTTTTTGAAAATTTTTTTTGAGTTATTTCATTATTTCATTTCAAGAAGGTATGTCAAGAGTTAAAAACGTTTTTTCAACAAAAAATCCCATAGAATTTTATGGGAAAAGATATTTAAATGTTATTTTACTCGAACTTCAGCCGTCTTATTTGTTTAGCTCGCAGTTTATTTTTAGGCAGCATGCCAAAGACGGCTTTTCTCAGAACTTTAGCAGGATTTTCCTTAAAAATTTTTTTCACCGGAATCTCTTTCAACGAGCCCAAAAAACCTGAGTGGCGAAAATATTTTTTCTTTTCCAATTTTTTACCAGTAAACAGAATTTTGTCAATATTTTTTACCAAGACAAAATCACCCATATCTTTGTATGGGGCAAAACCTGATTTTTGTTTGCCGCGCAGTAAAATAGCTATTTCAGACGCCACTCTGCCCAAAGCCCTGTTTGCTGCGATGATGATATGGGTTGTGCGTTCCATTTTATTTTACTAATTCTATTATGGCCATTCTTGCGCCATCTAACTTTCTCTGGCCCAACTTTATGATTCTGGTATATCCTCCTTTTCTATCTTTGTATCTTGGAGATATTTCCGCGGCCAATTTTTTAACAACTGGCGCGGAAAAAAAAGAGTGCAACGCTCTTTGAGCCGATAAGTTACCGAGTTTAGCTCTGGTAATTTGTTTTTCGGCAAATCCTGAGAGTTCTTTTGCTCTGGCCCAAGTTGTTCTAATTTTTTCTTTCAAAAAAAGAGACGTCGCCAAAGTTCGCAAAAGCGCCTTCCTCTGGTTTCTCTTTCTACTTAGCCTTCTTCCTTTTTTTAGTTTTCGCATGTTTTTTAGGGTTTTTGGGGGCTGTCTTCTTTTTCTTTAAAGAGGGTTCCGGCTCAGGAATTTTTTCTGCCATTTTGAAGTTTTCAGCCAGAAGCGAAAAATGAGAAACCAAGATTTCGCTTGCTTTGAAAAAAGCAGCTTCCGGAGTTATTGTGCCGTCTGTCTCTACTTCCAAAAAGAGCCGGTCATAGTCGGTTCTTTCTCCAACCCTCATATTTTCTACTCTAAAGCCGACTTTTCTTGTGGGTGTGAAAATTGCATCCAAAGGTATTGCGCCTATTTCCAATTTTTCTCGCGCTTTTCTTGTCTCTCTTGACCTGTAGCCCAACCCTCTTTCAATTGTTATTTCCATATCAAGCTCAGCTGATTTTGAAGTCAAAGTGGCAATGTGCGCTGATTTATTCAAAAGTTCGACCTGGGGAGGCAGTTTAAAATCAGAGCCCTTGACTTCTTTTTCTCCTTTAATTTTGAGGGTTGCATTTTGGGGATCTTTAACATAAGCTTTAAACCTCAGCTGCTTAAGATTTAACATTATTGAAACAACGTCCTCTAAGATGCCCGGAATCGTTGAAAATTCGTGCGCTACACCTTTTATTTTCATCTGGGTGACAGCTGCTCCTTCCAAAGAAGAAAGCAAGACCCTTCTTAGAGAATTTCCAATGGTCACACCGTAACCTGGGTAAAGGGCTTCTATCTCGAAAACGGCTTTATTTTTATCTTTTTCTATAACTTTTGGTTTTGCTGGTAGTGTTACCATCATCTTGAATAATACTCAAATATTACTGGAATTTCAACGGGGGGAGAGGCCTCCTCGAGATTAGGCCTGCCCAAAACTTTTCCTTCCAATTTTTCAATATCAAGCTCAAGCCAGGATGGGGGTTTTTGTTTTTTGAGCTGCGGTATAATATTCTGGAAAATGCTTTTTTTTGTGCTTTTTTCCTTCGGCCTGACAACATCGCCTTTTTTGGTCTCATACCCCGGGATATTGATTGGTTTTCCGTTGACCAAAAAATGGCCGTGCGACACCAATTGTCTGGCTTGCTCTCTGGTTTGAGCCAGACCCAAGCGGAAAACAACATTATCCAAACGGCTCTCCAGGGCATTGATTAGAGAAGTCAAATCTTGCGCATTTTTTATATATCTGCGAAGTTGTGCTTCTCTTAAATTATACAAATTTTTTAATTTTTGCTTTTCCTGTAATTGTTTTCCGTATTCAGAAAGAGCCCTCGGTCTCCTTCTGCCTTTTTGTCCCGGGAAGGTAGTTGTTGTAACCATAGAAAATTAGCCTGTTAAACTCTCCTGACTTTTGGCGGGCGGCAGCCATTATGAGGTATGGGCGTTATGTCTTTGATGGCTCCAATTTCCAGGCCCCTTGCTACCAGAGACCTGATGGCTGACTCTCTGCCTGAACCAATGCCTTTGACCAATACATTAACTTTTTCAATGCCCAACTTTCTGCAAAAATCAGCAAGCTGCTCTGCGACCTTGGAGGCAGCAAAAGGAGTGGCCTTTTTCGTGCCTTTAAAACCTATACTGCCTGCTGAAACCCAGGTTAAAACATTGCCTTCAGGGTCGGTCAGAGTAATGATTGTGTTGTTGTAAGAAGAAAAAATATAAACCTTCCCCTCTTTAATTTTTGTAGGGGCAAAGACCTTAACTTCTCTTTCTTTTAATGGTCCTTCTTCAGTTTTGGTTATAATTCTTTTTTTTCCCATTGGTATTAGGTTGGTTCAGCCGGCGGTTTTCTACCGCTTCCCACAGTTTTTCTGACGTTTCCGCGAACAGTCCTGGTATTTGTTCTTGTCCGCTGTCCCCTGACTGGCAAACCTTTGAGGTGGCGAAGTCCTCTCCAGCTGCCTATGTCTTTTATTCGCTTGATATTCATTATTATTTCCCTGCGCAGTTCGCCTTCTATTTTATATTTTTTTTCTATAATTTCTTTCAAGTTGTTGGTCTCATTTGATGTTAAGTCCTTGGCAAGTTTTTGTGGGTTGATTTCCGCCTCAACCAAAATTCTCCTACTCAAAGGCAGGCCTATTCCATATATAAAAGTCAAAGCAATCACTATTGGTTTTTGGTCGGGGATGTTGACCCCAGCTATCCTTGGCATAGATTTAACCTTGGCGCTGTTTATGCTTTGGATTTTTGCAAATCACATAAACTCGTCCTTTTCTTCGGACGATTTTGCAATTTTTGCATAATTTTTTTACAGAAGGCCTTACTTTCATACTATCTGAATTCCCAGTGGTGGAAAAATAGGAGCGGTCGCTGAGGCTTTGGCTCATCTCCCGCCTCGTTTCGCTTTGCGAAACTCGCTGAGCGACGCAAGAAACCGAAGGTATCTTGAGCTGGGGTCGGGGGATTTCATTTTCCCCTATACACTATTCTGCCTCTATTTTCATCATATGGCGTCATCTCAACAGTCACTCTGTCCCCCGGCAAAATCTTAATCCTGTAAATTCTTAATTTCCCTGCCAGATGGCACAGAACTTCTTTTCCGTCATCTAATTTCACCCGAAAATTGGCATTGGGCAGTGTCTCCAAAACCAGGCCTTGTTTTCTAAGAAATTTTTTTTCCACAAGCAATAATTAATTAGTTTAGCAAAGTATTTTATATTAGTCAACCGCCGAGGCTATGGGCTCGGGGTGAGAAGAGCGAAGCTCTGCGAACATCAAGTCTATCTTTATTCTATCAAATGTATTGGGCAGACTTTTCAACCAGAAGGGGAACACTTTGATTTCAGCTCTTGAGAACTCTTCTTTATCAGCCAGGAGTATTTTTGCTTCAAACAAGGGCTTTGCCACCAGACCCCGTTTTAATGAGTCTAAATCAAGTGTAGGATAAATTTTGGTAAAAACAGATAGGGAAAGCAAAAACTCGCCCGACTCCTGGTTAAAGGACTCAACCTGGTATTCTGTTCTGGTGCCTTGAGGGTGGAAATTTTTGCCCTCAGGGATCCGGGAAGCGACTGATAGACGAGAGAATTCTTCAAGGTCTTTCAGCTCAAAAGATACGACAGGCAATTTCGTTTTCACCAGAAATTCAAATTTCTCCGCCTCATCTCCTTCTTTGGCAGAAGAGCTTTTTTCAAGAATATTCTGTTTGTCTGGCTGAGCCAAAATGACAAACCCGTCGGGAGTTTTTCTTCTTAATTCTTCCTCTGCCTCTTTTTTAGCTTTTTCAACTAACATATTCTCTGCCTTTTCCAAATCCTCTTTTAAGACCTTGGCAACCTGGCCTCCGCCTGTCATGGGTTCAGAGGACTCCCCGTAATATTTGGTGTATCTGGCAGTTCCCAAAAAAGCTGCTATTGAAAAATTAGAAGGCCCTATGTTATACTCTGGACCTGCTTCAGCGGCTACAACCTGAACATCAACAAAAGAGGGAGCAATTCTGCCATTCTTTAGGGTGGTTCCTGGAACAGTTATTCTGTTTTTTGAAAAAAACAATTTTCCTTCAGAGGAAACAAATCTGGTTCCCTGAAGCCAGGTCTCGGTCCCAGTCGTAAATGAGTTGTAAAGGCGGATTGTGCCTTCTGCTTTTTTTAGGGAAATGCCCGTTGCTTGAAATTCTTCTGACAAAATCTTTTCTATCTCAAAAATTTTTCCCGGAATCACTTTTGAAGATAAATCATGCCTGCCAGCTTTCGTGTCAACAGCCACTCTTTCAGTAAGCAAGAAGGGTTCAGTTTGAGGCCATATTTTAATTTCTGCTTTAGAAAAGAAAAAATGTAAAGAGAAAAATGTGAGAATTGAAATCAATAAAACCGCTGTCAGAAGGTGTTTCCAAATACTCCGCCTTGTTTCCTGTTTTTGTCGCTTAAGTTTTTGCGCAGGCCTGATTTTAGATTTTGGCGGGAAAATATCAATAATCTTTTTTGCCATAGTATGTTGATATTAACAAAGCGGGGGCAAATTGCGGGCTTTTTAAAATTTTTACTTGGGGCCTCTTTTCAGAAAAAGCGATATTACCCCACTGCCCCTCTTTTAAAATTTCTTTGATTTCCGGAAGTAAGCTTGCCCCGCCAAAAAGAATAATGTTCGACGGGAAGAGACCTGACTCTTTTATCTCTTTTAATTTTGCCTTCAGGTTTTCAAACCACGCTCTTTGCGGAAAATAAAGCATTTCTTTAAGTCGGCGGGAGGACTCCGGCGTCAACTCGTTTTTGGCATATTTTTCCTTGAAAATTCTAGCATCTTTTTCCCTTAAACCCAGTTTTTCTGAGATCGTCTGTGAGAAAATTTTTCCACCCATGCCAAACTCGCCAATTCCTTGCAATTTCCCATTTTTTGTTAAAAAAATCTGAGTTGTCTCGCCCCCGACATCAAGAAAAATACCGTCGGCCTCGCCCGAAAGTTGCGAAAGCTGACCCTCTGCTGCATGCACTATCTTTTTGTTTTTAATGCCAGCTTTCTGGCAGAGCCAGTCAATTTCCTTCAGGTGATATTCTGACAAAAAATAGGCAAATAATCTAAAGATCAGATTTTCCCCTTCGTACTTTTGGAGAGTCGGAACTTCGTAGCCGTCAATCAGCATTTCTGTAGTCCTTATGTTAACAATCCTGAGGTCTTTTCGCAAAATTCCCAAATCGTGGCTGAAAATGCGGGAAATCTCTTCTTTTGCCCTCTGCAAAACAATCTGATATATCTTTTCCTCTTCTTTTTTGTCAATTATCCTTTTGGGGTTTTCTCTTTCAAATGTTTCAGAGACAATTCTGCCTTTCAAAATATCTGCAGGCAACACTAAAATGACATTGTCAGCTGTTATATTAAGCTCTTTTAAAGCCCCACTAAGCGCAGCAAAGCGGTTCTCGGGCGTATCGTAATCATCAAAATACTGCAAAGAGCGCTTTTCCCCTGCCAGAATTTTTACCGCCTCGTTGCCAATATCTAAAACAATCATCGATTTCTATTATAACACAACTGCCCGGATTCTCCTTACTCCTGCTCCTACCGCCTCTTCTTTAGTAATTTTAAAAATGCCCGCTTCAGAAGTCCTTTTAACGTGAGGCCCGCCACAGAACTCCTTGGAAAAATCACCCATGGAATACACCTTAACTTTTGGGGGATATTTTTCTTTGAAGAACCAAAGCGCTCCGGTCTTTTTTGCTTCCTCAATCGGCAGTTCCACAAATGACACCACTAGATCCTCCTTAATTTTTTTGTTCACCAAATCCTCAACTTTTTTAACCTCCTCGGGAGTAAGTTTGCGAGAAAAAGTAAAATCAAAACGCGTTCGCTCAACCGTAATGTCAGAACCGTCCTGCTGAACTTCCGGGCCGAGAACAGCCCTCAAGGCCGCATGGAGAAGATGAGTGGCGGTATGAAGGCGTGTTACCTTTTCAAGTTCGGACTTATCTTTAACAGTAACTTCTCCTGTTTTCAGATAAATGCCGTGTCCGCCGAATTTAGCAACCGCCCCCGCACGGGAAATTTCCTGGTGTTTTTTAAATTCTTCATCAAAGACGGCGCGAGTTAAGTTATCTGTTTTTTCTCCGCCAAATTCTTTTATTAGTTCAAAGGGCAGACCATAACTTTCATAAATCCTAAATGCCGTCTGACCGTCAATTTTATCCAGTTTTTTTATTTCGCGCAATCCATTCTTAAACGCTGAACCAAATCTCCGCCGTTCTTCATCAAAGACATTAAAAATTGTATCTTTATCCAGTTCTGGATATACGGGTTTATATACTTTTAAGACGGCGTCCAAAACATTTTTCAAATCTGTTTCTATACCCATTGGAAGCGTATCCAAGCCGGCCAAAGAAGTTCCCTGTTTAAGATGTATGTGGACAATAACGCGTCGCAAAATACGTCGCAGTATATAACCAGCGTCTTTGTTAGATGGACGCACTCCATCAGAAATAAGAAAGGCGATTGCCCGAGCATGGTCGGCAATAATACGATTTATCTTTTCATCTTCCCAAGCAGTCGGCAGAGCTTGTATCAATGGTGCAAATAAATCTGTTTCAAAAATATTTTTCTTTCCCTGCGCTACCATCGCAAGTCGTTCCAGTCCCATTCCCGTATCTACTCCATTTTGCTTAAGCTTTTCCATAGTTTTGTCGGGCTTGCAATAATATTCGTTAAACACAATGTTCCAAATTTCAACTCCTCTTACATAAATCTCTGTAGTTGGACCGCAGGGGCCTTCGTTTCCAGTTGGACCCCAGAAATTGTCTTCTCTCCCCCGCTTCTCAATCTTAGTGATTCCTAAATCTTTCCATATTTTTTCTGATTCGTTGTCAGAGGAGACCTCGCTATCACCTCCGAAAACAGTTACATATTCTATCGGTAAATTTATCTCTTTGAAAAAATCGTAGGCATACTCAATCGCTTCTTTTTTGAAATAACCGCCGAAAGAAAAATTCCCCAGCATTTCAAAAAACGTATCATGGGATTCATCGCCAACTTCGTCAATATCGGAAGTTCTGAAGGACTTTTGCACAGACGCCGTATTTTTTGTGCCGAAATCTTTTTGCGCGTCCGCTTCGCCCATGTAATACTTTTTGAATTGCTGCATGCCAGCCGTAGTTAAAAGAACCGAGGGGTCATCGGGTAAAAGCGAAGAAGAAGGCACAATTTTGTGCCCGTTTTTCTCAAAAAAATTCAGAAACGCTTGCCGCAATTCTTTTGAAGTCATATCAACTATACCTATCTGCCACGCTTGAAGCGACAAAGGATTCTGGCTTTATTTTCGGCTCAAAGCCGTTGCCTCTAATCAAACCCGTAACCTCTCGTATCATATCTTTTGTAGCGCCTGACTCTCCAATGTCAGCGTGTATATAGCGGAACTGGTAGTTGGCGCCAGGATTCGCCTCTTTTTCAAAATTTTCTCTCAAAAACAGGGCCATCTCGCAAGAAAGCATAACTTCTTCCAAAATTCTGGTTTTCCAGCTGTAAAATTTCCTGTTTTTGTAGCTGATTCTTTTTAAGAAAAATCTGCCTCCCTCACCCTTTCTCAAAACAACTACGGCCACTGGAAAATAGGGCTCCTCACCGGAGGAAGAGTCGCAACCAACAATAATATCGTAAAACTTTTCTGGTTTTTCGTTGATGTAACCAAAAATTTCCTCAATCACTTGAGAAAAGTTTATGTTCCCGCGCGTCGGGTTGTAAAAATAACCTTCTAAAAAATTACTCATCTACCAAATTTTTACGAAGTAAAAATGAAGGTGTTGATAAAGCGAACTCCTCAGGAGGCAAACTTCATCACACATTACATCATACATCCTTTCTCAAACAAAATCAATCTTTTACAAAAAAACGCTTACTCTTTCCTATTTTTGAATAATTTCCCCAAAATCTCAACAAAGTTGACCCTGTCCACCACCACCTCGCCCAAAAAAGCAAAGGGTACGGCAATCAAGACAATAATACCAAAAACGTACCAGGTTATTGCAGCTCCTGTGGTCACTTTCACAGCAATGATGTCTTCAATAACGCCTATAATTATGCCAAAACACAAAAACTCCAAAAAAACTTCCAATCTTTTTAAATCCATATCTTTTTAATTTTTAGCATCTTTGCTTTCAAACTGCAAACAAACAGAATTAATGCAATATCTCTTGCCTCCTTTTTCTTTAGGGCCGTCGTCAAACACATGCCCCAAGTGAGAACCACATTTTTTGCAAAGCACCTCTGTGCGATTCATACCCTCACTTGTATCTGGCTTCAATTCAATATTATCCAGATTTACAGGGATAGTAAAACTCGGCCAACCAGTACCAGAATCAAACTTGGCATCTGAAGAAAAAAGCTCCTCGCCACAGGCTGCGCATTTGTACCTTCCCTTATCTTTGGTGTGAACGTATTTGCCTGAAAAAGGGAGCTCCGTGCCCGCCTCACGCATTACTTGATACTGCTCGGAGGTGAGTTTATCTCTCCACTCCTCTTTGGTATTTGGAATATTGTTCATCTCAGTTTTGCACGGAACAATTTTTTAATTTTGTCAATTTTGGGATCAATGATAACTTTGCAGTATTTTTCCTCTGGATTTTTATTGTAATAGTTCTGGTAATGCTCTTTGGCTGGATAAAAATTGTTATAAGGCAGTATTTTTGTTGCAATCGGTTCATCGTAAACTTTCCCATCTTCAAGCTCTTTTTTTGAATTAATCGCAAGCTCTTTTTGCCCCTCTGTGTGATAAAAAATCGCAGCTGTATATTGAGAACCCGTGTCAGCTCCTTGTCCCCCTTTTTGTGTGGGGTTGTGCGAAACCCAGAAAACTTCAAGCAAATCTCTGTAACTTATCTCTTTTGGGTCATACTCAATTTGCACTGCTTCCCTATGCCCTGTTTTGCCGCTTGAAACTTGGTTATACGTGGGATTTTCAACGTCTCCGCCTGAGTAACCGGTCGTAACTGATTTAACACCCTTTAGCATGCGGAAAACAGCGTCCTGGCACCAAAAACATCCGCCTGCAAAAGTCGCTTTCTCAAGTTTAGTTGCCACAAAAGTGTATTCTACCTTGTGCTGTAGAACTCTAAAGAATTAATAAAATCTCTAAATATTTCCTCGGTTAAGTCAGGGCTATAGGCAAAAGGATAAAACAAGCTAGGGCTGCTTTTGGCAAGACGAATATCAATCGCTTTGTGTTTTTTATTTCTCCAGCTCGGCTGCTGAGGAAAATCCGGAAATTCTGTTTTTTTGGCGATTTCATATAATACCGCTTCATGGCCATTTACTAAAATTTCCTCTCTTTTTAAGACATCTACTGTGTTTAAAGTCAAAAATCTGTCTGATTCAAAATAAGTTATGTAAATTTGAGATTTTTCTCTGATATTATCTCCTGGGAGCGTAGCGTCGTATATGCTAATGGCTTTGAGTTGAGGAATGTATTCCATTTCAAATTTTACGGGAATGTTGCCGGAAAATCGAAAAGAAGAATTGAACTCTGAAAAATCTATTCTCTTAAAGTCCGCCGACTCTTCTTCTTGAACCTCGCTTCTTCCCTCTATTTTCTCTTCTGCGGGGCTTGAAACTTTATCTTTTTTCAAAAATAAAAAATAACCAAGAGCGCCTGAAACAATGATAATGGTTAAGATAACGACAACTTTAACTAATTTATTTAGCATTTCCTCCTCCGCATGTTTTTACTGTTTTAATAAATTCTCTGGCCCTTAAGGAGGCTGCACCCACTAGTACTCCATCCATTTTAGCTTCCTTAATAAATCCACCTATGTTCTTACTGTCCACACTTCCCCCATAAATAACTCTTATTCTTTGGCCAAAATTTTTCCCAAACAATTTAACTAAGACTTTTCTTATAAAATTCGCTCCTTCTCTCGCTTCTTTTGGAGTGGCTATCTTCCTTCCTTTAGTTGTGCTTATTGCCCAGATAGGTTCGTAAGCGATAATCAGATTTTCAGTGTTTGGTTTTTTAATTCCTAACAGAGCTTTTTCTAATTGGATTTGAATTTTTTTAAATTCTTTTTTTTGGTCTCTATCTTCACTTCCAACGCAAAGAATTGATTTCAAGCCTATATCTAAAACTGCCCCTAATTTTTTATTGACCATTTCATCGGTTTCATTTAGGTTTCTTCTTCTTTCTGAGTGTCCAATAATTATATACTCCACACCTAAATCTTTTAACATTGCTGTTGAAATTTCACCAGTAAAGGCGCCTTTTCCCTCCCAGAAACAATCTTGTGAGCCAAATTTAGGGTTTAGGGTATAGGGTTTAGGATTTAGTAAATAAGGTATATAGACAAATGGCGGGCAGATAACAACTACAACTTTTTTTATATTCCTTACTCCTCTTGCTACCAAATTAAAAAGCAGCTTAGCTTTAGCCAGGGCTTGAGGATTCATCTTCCAGTTTGCAACGATTAAAGGCTTCATCTCTGTTTTCTCAAATATGCGGCGGCTCTCTCTGGCTCAATGGTGGAAATTTCCATTCTGGTTCCTATTTCAAAACCGGCCCAGGCGGATGTCTTTGGCAAAATAGTCCAGTGCCAGTGGTAATAAGGGCATGTCCTGCCGTCGCAAGGCGCAGTATGAAGATAAAAATTGTAAGCAGGGTCTGCCAAAGCCCTGTAAAGCTTCTTTAAGGCTGTCTGAAGAGCTTCGGCCAGATGCCATTTTTCATTTTCAGTTATATCTTCAAAATAAACCAAGTGTTTTTTAGGAGAGATAATCATTTCAAAAGCGGCTTTTGAAGCAAAGGGGCAGATAACCAAAAAACCCTCGTTTTCAAAAACTACTCTTTTTTTGACTTTCCGCTCCCAGCTATTCATTTCGCAATAAATACACTTTCCAGTTTTTAAAAAATATCTCCCGGAATTTGTGAGGGCTTTTCTTAAATCGGTGTCAACCAGAGGAGTGGTGATGATTTGAGAGTGGGGGTGGGAAATTGAGGCGCCTGCTTCTTTTCCGTGATTGTGAAAAATGGAGACATAATGCACGAACTTTTCTTTTATCAACTGCAAGTATCTTTGATGATATGCGTCCATCACTTCTTTTACTTTTGCTGTGGAAAATTGAGCCAGTGATTTTTTGTGGTCGCGGGTCACCACCACTTCGTGAAAACCTACGGCGTTTATCGTCTGGTAAAATCTGCCTTCAACTCTTTTGTGTAATTCGTCATGAGGGGTGAAAGCAGGGTATTTGTTTGGCATAACAATGGTATTTGGCAAGACAAGGGTCGGTTTTTCACCTGTACCGAGGTTGCAAAAAGGGCAATCTTTTTTGGGAATCTCCTCTCTTATCCTTTTTTCTTGTTTGAAGGTTTCGGGACGTCTTGCGCGACCCGTCGCAATAACAACCCAATCTTTGGAAATGAGGTCAAAACGAAGCTCTGAAGGAAATTTTATTTTTTTAGTCATACAGCAAGTTTTAATTTATTAAAACGAAGCTCTTGATGAAACTTTAGCTTCGTCATACTTTTTTTTAATGAAATTCAGCTTAATCTTGATTAAATCAAGAGCCATTTTAGTCATTGAGTCAAATTGAACCTTGCTGTCTGGGTCATTTTTCCAGTGAACCGGAATTTCTTTTATTTTACAGCCAAATTTTTTTCCCAGCAACAGGATTTCCGGGTCAAAAGCGAATTGATTGATTTTGGCTTTCGGAAAAATATCTTGAGCCGCTTTTGCTGAAAAAGCTTTGAAGCCGCATTGAGTGTCTTGAATTTCCCAAAGGCCAATAATTATTTTTCTATATATTTTGAAAAAAAATCCAACCAATCTTCTGAACCAGGATTGCCTCGGGTCCAGAACAGCTCCTTTTATGTCTCTTGAACCAATAACTATGTCGTATCCATTTTCAAACTCAGGCCACATTTTTTCAACCTGCTCAACTGAAGTTGAATTATCGGCATCGGTAAAAATTCTGAAGTCGCCCTGAGCAGAAAGCATTCCTTCTTTTACAGCATGGCCTTTTCCAAGCCCATCAATCTCAATTAATTTCAAATTCTTAATTTCTCTTTGCTTTTCTTTAACAATTTCTCTAGTTCTGTCTTTTGACCCCCCGTCAACAACAATAATTTCTGATTCATAAGCCTGCTTTTTTAAATAATTATCAACATCTTCCAAAGTTCTTAGAATCCTCTTTTCCTCATTGTAAGCAGGAATAATGACTGAGAAATGCATAAAGATTATCTTAACTCTGTTAAAAGTTTTGGCCCTTCTTTTGTGACGGCTACCATGTTTTCAAAGTGGGCAGAGAGTAAACCGTCAGCAGTAGCAAAACAATGGTTGTCTGTTTTTTTTAGTTTCCAGTCCCCTGCCGTTACCATCGGTTCTATGCAAAAAACCATACCTTCTCTGATTTTTTCTCCTGTATGTCTTTTTCCGTAATTTAATACTTTGGGGTCTTCATGCAGTTCTCTGCCTATGCCATGGCCGCACAAGTCCCTGACCACATTAAATCCCTGACCCTCAACGTATCTTTGAATTGTGTTGCCAATGTCGCCAAAAGTATTGCCTGCTTTGGCTTTTTTAATGCCCCTTTTTAATGCCTTTTTGGTAATCCTGAGCAATCTTTGAGCTTCAGCAGAAATTTTACCAACGGGCAGGGTAATTGCCATATCTGTATGGAACCCCTTCCATAAAATTCCTAAATCAAGAGAAACAATGTTGCCTTCTTTTAAAATTTTGTTTGACGGAACGCAGTGGACAATTTCTTCATTGATAGAGACGCAAACGCAGGAAGGAAACCCCTGATAACCTTTGAAATTGCATTTTGCGCCAGAAACCGCAATTAGTTCTTCAGCAAAATTCTCCAAATCTTTGGTGGTAAGGCCAGGCCTGACTTTAGAGGCCAGCTCTTTCATAATTCCAGAGAGAATCTTTCCTCCTTCAGCCATTATCTTAATTTCCTCAGGGGTTTTAATGTTAATCACAACCTCACGCATAATTCTGCGATGGCTAAATTATATGTAATGTTTGTTCGGAGGTTTTCGGGGTTTTAGAGTTTTGAGAATGTTTTTGAAAACAATGGCTGGAGGCGGAGAGCCTTTTATCTTCACAACTTTTAACCCTCGTTTTTGAAAATAATCAATCAAGGGTAATGTTCTTTCTTTGTATTCTCGCAGTCTGACTTTTATTGTCTCTGGGTTGTCAAGACCCTTTCTTTTTACCAATTTTGAGCCGTCCAAGGGGCACTTTGTCAATTTTGCGTTCTCTTGCGAATATAAAATTGGGTGGCGCATCAGCTCACAAATTCTACGGTGAGAATTTCTGAAAAGTGTCTCTTTTGGGGTAATTTCAAGCAAAACAACCCTGATGTTTTTTACCCCATACATTTTTTCCAAAAGAGGTATCTCCTTCTCCGCCTCATCGAGAGTTCTTGGCGAGCCAGCCAAGACAATGCCTTTACCCTCCTTATATAACACCTTGATTCTTTCTTTTAGCAGAAAAGCCACAAAAGGTGGCGACATTAAAAAACCAGTACTCCATAGCTTTCTTTCATCTTCCAAAAAATATTTTTTCCCTCCAACCTCAACAAATTCGCCTTTTTTGGCTTCTTGAAATGTTTCTTCCAAAAACTTACTTGTTTCTAAATAGTGTAGGCCGAGTTTCTCAGCCAACAGGTTTGCTTGACTTCCCTTTCCTGATCCCGGCGGCCCAATAATAATTATCACTTTTTGTCCACTAGAATGTTTCATATTCTCTCATCTGCAATTGCGCTTTTACCTGGCGCATTGTTTCCAAAACCACTGAAACGACAATCAGTAAAGATGTCCCGCCTATTAAAAACTGAAACACTTGCACTCCAGTAATTCCTCCGACAAGCGAAGGCATAACTGCAATAATTCCCAGGAATATTGCTCCGACCAGCAAAACCCTGTTCAAAATAAAATTCATAAAATTTGCCGTTGATTCGCCGGGTCTTATTCCCGGAATAAACCCGCCCATTTTTTGCAAATTGCTGGAGATGGCTTTGGGGTCAAATGTGACAGCTGTATAAAAATAGGTGAAAAGAACTACTAAAAGAAAAAAGAAAGAGCCGTAAAACCAAGGGTTTTCAAATGCCCTGACCACGTTTCGAGCGATTGAACCTAAAATCCCGTCGGCCTCCCCCAAAAAATTAGCAAGAAGGGAGGGTAAAAGTATGATTGACAGAGCAAAAATTATTGGAATGACTCCGGCCGGGTTAACGTTTAGGGGCAGATAAGTTGAAACGCCGCCGTACATTTTCATGCCTCTCACTCTCTTGGCGTAAGAAACGGGAATATTTCGTCTGCCCTCGTTTATAATCACAACTCCTGCAATAATCACCAGGGCCATGGCAAAAAACAGCAGATAAGTAGGGATCTGAGCCGGATCCCGAGCAACAATCAGCTGCCGGATACCTGCTGGAACGCCGGCAACAATACCTGCAAAAATCAGCAAAGAAACGCCGTTGCCGATTCCTTTTTCTGAAATTAATTCCCCAAGCCACATCAAAAACACACAGCCGGCTGTAATGGTGATAATTGATACTATGAGCAATTCCGGGGAAAGAGCTGAAATAGCCCCTTGTCTCTGAAGCAAGTTAAGCATCGCGTATCCTTGGAGCATGGCAAAAGGAACAGTCAGTATTCTTCCGTATTGATTGAATTTCTGCCTGCCCTGCTCACCTTCTTCTTTGTAAAGCCGGTTTAAGGCGGGGAAAATCAGGGTCAAAAGCTGCATAATAATCACTCCCGTAATATAGGGACCCAGGCCCAACATAACAATGGAAAGGTTTTCAAGAGTACCGCCTGTAAAAACATTTAAAAGTCCAAAGAGCTGAAACTGGGCAAAGAAAGCTTGCAGGTCGCCAATATCTATTCCTGGTATGGGAATATTCGCCATTATTCTGAAAACGACAAAAACGCCCAAGACAAACAGGATTTTGTTTCGCAGGTCTTTAATCTTGAATATTTGGATGAGTTTTTCTGGCCACATACTTTTGCTTCTTTTGCTTTGCTTTGAATCTGTACCCTCTTAATTTAGGATACCTTTTTATTAATTCCCTGACAATCGGTTTTAATTTTCTGCCTGCTCTGGAACGTTGCCCCTTTTGTCCCCGGCCAGAATAGGTGCCGCGCTTTCCTCCGCGGCCCACCCTTTTCCTTTTTTTGGATTTATGAATCGGTTTAAGTTCGTGTAATTGCATGTTATTAAAATTCGAAGTTTGAATATCGAAATTCGAAACACAATAAATTTCTATGAATTTCAATAAGTTTCTGAAAGTAATAGAAACTATTAGAAACTTGTAGAAACTATTTGTTTAGGATTTCGGATTTCGTGTTTCGGATTTTAAGGCTCTCTAGAGCCTTGATGGTGGCTCTGGCATTATTCAATTTATTACCTGTTCTGCCCAAAATTTTAGACGAAATATTTTTTATCCCTGCCAAAGCGCAGATAACTCTAACCGTGCCGCCAGCTTTCAAACCTCTGCCTTTTTTTCTTGGTTTTAACAACACGCGGGCTGAGGAAAATTTTGCCATAACTTCATGGAGAATTGTGCCTTCGACAATGGGAACTTCTGTTAAATTTTTCTTTGCCAAGCGAGTAGCTTTATCAATTGCTTGAGCCACATCAAGCCCTTTTGCCACTCCCACGCCAACTTTCCCTGCCTTGTTGCCAACGACAAGTACTGCACGAAATCTAAAACGCCTGCCGCCAGCAGCAACCCTGGTAACCCGTGCCAAGTCAAGCAGTTTTGATTCAAACTCCTCTTTTGGTTTCTCAAATTTTATTGGTTTTTCTCTTACCATAAAAATCGATGCTAATATACGAATTGATACTAATGATACTAATATTCGTATAATTCGTATGCATTAGTATATTGGTATCGCGGCTAAAATTTAAGTCCTCCTTCTCTCGCTCCTTCAGCTAAAGCTCTAACCCTTCCGTGGTATTGATAGCCACCTCTGTCAAACACAACTTTTTCAATCTTTTTCTCAAGAGCCTTTTTGGCAATTAATTTGCCGACCTCCTTAGCTCTATCTATTTTTTTTTGCCCTTTTTTTCTTTTCAATTCTCTGTCGCTTGCTGAAAGCAAAGTTTTACCCTTCTCATCGTCAATCACTTGGGCATAAATGTGGAGGCCTGAGCGAAAAACACCTAGCCGCGGAACTTTGGCGTTGCCGAAAATCTTTGCTCTTACTCTTTTGTGGCGTCTATATCGTTTTGTTTGGGTTTCTTTCATGCCTGTGTTTTGTGTTTTTACTTAGTTGTTGCCACTACTTTTTTCCCGACTTTTCTTCTAATCTGCTCGCCTAAATACTTGATTCCTTTGCCTTTATAGGGTTCGGGTTTCTTTACTTTTCTTATATTGGCTGCTGTCTGGCCGACCAGTTCTTTGTCTGCTCCAAAAACAGTTATAATGTTTTTTTCAACTGAAAATCTGATGCCTTCTGGCGCCTGAAGTTTCACGGGGTGGGAAAAACCAACGTTCAGCAAGATAGAATCACCTTCTAATAGTGCCTTAAAACCCAAACCCTCTATCTCCAGCTTTTTCTCAAAACCCTCGGTTACTCCCTTTATCATATTCGCCACCAGGACGCGGGTTAAACCCCAAAGAGAGTTGGTTTTTTTTGTTTCCAACTGAGGCAAAACAAAAATCTCATTATCTTTCACTTCAACTTTAAGCTCTGGCCGAACTTCCCTTGATAATTCGCCTCTTGGACCATTAATAATTACTTTCTGGCCGTCAATTTTCACTTCAACTCCTTGCGGTATTTCAATTGGTTTTTTACCGACTCTTGACATAAATTTACCAAACTTCACATATTATCTCGCCGCCAAGTTTTTGTTTTCTCGCCTCTTTGTCTGTCATTAATCCTTTTGATGTGGAAATTATCGCTACGCCAAACCCAGATTTCACCGGTTTTATTTCTTTAAATCTTTTGTAAATTCTCTGGCCGGGCTTTGATATTCTTTTTAATCCGGAAATAGCTGGACTTTTATCCTCAGCGTACTTTAAGTTAATCCTTATTGCTCTCTTTATCTTTCTTCCCTCTTTCTCAACTTTACCAATAAAACCCTTCTTTTCCATAATTTTGGAAATATCATACTTTAAACTGGAAAAAGGAATATCAACGGTTTCTTTTCGAACCTGCTGGGCGTTTCTTATTGAAGTTAGCATATCTGCTATTGGGTCCATAAATTTACCAACTTGATTTTTTAATTCCGGGTATCAAGCCCTGATTTGCCATTTCCCTGAAGCAAATGCGGCACAACCCGAATTTTCTCATAAAACCGCGTTTTCTGCCGCAGCGAAAACAACGTCTGACTATGCGACTTTTATATTTTGGTTTCTTTTTTGATTTGGCAATTTGCGCTTTCGTGGCCATATTATTTAATAGGGAATCCAATTAACTTTAGCAACTCTATTCCTTCTTCTCTTTTTTTGGCTGTTGTTACAACTGTCACTTCCAGACCCAAAATATTGCGCATATTTTCAGGCAGAATTTCTGGGAAAACAATTTGTTCTCTTATGCCAACATTTAAATTTCCTTTTTGGTCAAAGGAGGTCCTTTCAATTCCCTGAAAGTCGCGAGACCTGGGCAAAGCAATATATATTAACCGTTCTAAAAAATCGTACATTCTTTTGCCTCTCATGCTGACACGAGCCCCCAAGGACATACCTTTTCTTGTCTTGAATCCTGCAATGGCTTTTTTAGCAACCATGATTTGTGGTTTTTGTCCGCAAATTAAAGAAACAGCTTCCAAAATCTCTTGATATATTTTTTTCTGCTCTTCTCCGGATTTTCCTGAAACCAATCTCCCAAAGCTTGTATTCATAACAACTTTTTCAATTTTAGGCACAGCCATCTGATTTTTATAGCCAAATCTCTTCACCATTTCAGGTACAACCTCTTTTTCATATTTATCTCGTAATCTTAACATAGAAATTCAAACATTTTGCATTTTGAGATTTGAATTTTTCATTTGTATCATATTTCTCCTCCGCATTCCTTACATATTCTATATTTTTTCTCTTCAGTAATTTTATACCCTACCCTTGTTGCTTTGCCGCATTTTGGACAAACGAGTTTCACGTTAGAAACAGACAGCGGAACAGGAAGTGTAATGGTCTGGCCTTTTTCGCCTGCTTTTTTAGGCCTTCTGTGTTTTTTTCTTAAATTGACGTTCTCAACCAAAACTTCTCTTTCTTTTGGAAAAGCCCTTAGCACCTTGCCAGTCCTGCCCCTGTCTTTCCCGGAAATTATTAACACCGTGTCGTCTTTCCGTATTTTCATAGTATTTCTTCCGCCAAGGCAGCGACTTTGTCAAAGCCCTTTTCTTTTACTTCTCTTGCCATAGGCCCCAAAATTCTGCCGCCTTTTGGGTCTTTGGTTTTACCTTCTAAAATTACGCAGGCATTATCGTCAAACCTGAGATAAGAGCCGTCTCCCCTCCTCAATTCTTTTTTCTGCCTTATCACTACTGCCCTGACCACATCATGTTTTTTAACCAATTTTCTGGGATCTGCCGCTTTTACCGTACCCACAATAACATCGCCAAGCCGGGCATATCTTCGCTTTGAACCGCCCAAAACCCTAAAACACTGCAGGATTTTAGCGCCTGTATTATCCGCTACCTTTAACATTGTCCTTGGTTGAATCATGTTTTTTTAATGACTATCCATCGCTTGTCTTTACTTATCGGTCTGCTTTCCTCAATTATCACTTTATCACCAGTTTTATATTCTCCCTTTTCATCGTGGGCTTTGTATTTTTTGTGGATTTTGTATCTCCTTTTATACTTTGGATGTTCTTTCAATCTTTCAACTTCAACCACGACTGTCTTTGCCATTTTGTTTGATACAACTTGGCCCGTTAATCGTCTTTTAGGCATGTTTTTTTGTTAGTAAGGTTAATATTTGGGCGATTTCTCTTTTCGTTTTCCTGATTTCTCTGACATTTTTTATTTTACCAGAAGACAAATCAAACCTTAGTTGACGAAGCCTTTCACGCCCTTCCGCTAAAATTTTTTGCAGCTCCGTTTTTGATTTTTGGCGTATTTCGGATAACCTCATAAATCTATCTTCTGATAAATTTTGTTTGAACCGGCAATTTTGCTGCTGCCTTTTTAAAGGCCTCCCTTGCTTGTTCTTCAGGTATCCCCTCTAATTCAAAAATAATCCGCCCAGGTTTTATGGGGAAAACGTAATGCGAAACAGAGCCTTTGCCCCCGCCCATTGGCACTTCTGTTCCTTTTTTCGTCACCGGTTTGTCGGGGAAAATTCTCACCCAGAGCTTTCCGCCCTTTTTTAAGTACCGGATAACTGCCCTTCTTGACGCTTCAATTTGTCTTGCAGTCAGCCATTTTGTTCCAAGGGCTTTTAACCCAAAAGCGCCAAAAGACAGCCCTGTTGAGCGCGTCTCAATGCCTCTTGACCTGCCTTTCCTCCATTTGCGATGTTTTACTTTTTTAGGAATTAACATAAACCGCGATACTAATATACTAATTATACAAATACTCGCAGTATTAGCGAGCCCGCCAACTGGCGGACGAGCGGGAGAAGAGATTTATCTCTGCGACCGCATCAATTCATATATTGGCATCGATTAGTCTAACCGTTCGCCTTTGTAAATCCACACCTTTACTCCAACTACTCCGTAAGTACAGTAGGCCTCTACCTGAGCATAATCAATATCTGAGCGAAGGGTTTGCCGAGGCAGCCGCCCTTTTTTTAACCACTCACGCCTGGCAATTTCATTTCCACCCAAACGGCCTGCCACTTCAACCCTGCAGCCCTGGACTCCTTTTTGTGCCATAATCTTATCTATAATTTGTTTCAAGACCCTTCTGTAATGAATTCTTTTTTCTATTTGTTGGGCAACCCATTGGGCAGAGAGCGTAGCCGACACCCAGGGATTTTTAACTTCCCTGATTTCAATCCGGATTTCTTTTGCCACGGCACGAGAAGAGACGCGAGATGAGGCAGGGGCTTTAACTGACTTGTCAGCTGTCAAAGTATTTTCCAGTGCCTTTTTTAGCTCTTCCACTCCCTGCCCTCCTCGGCCAATGATTAAACCCGGCCTTGCACTTGAAATTATGATATTGATTTTACCCGGGAATCTTTCTATTTCAATTTTCTCTATGCCAATTTTACCCAATTTCTTTTTTAAAAACTCTCTGATTCTAAAATCCTCCTCCAGATTTTGGGCAAACTTTTTGTCAACCCAGCGCGAATTCCAATCAGACAACTCTTTTGTTCTAAAAATTTTTGGGTGAACTCTGTGTGACATAATCGCTTTGCTTAAATTAAAAATTTAGAATGCTTTTCTTCTGAAAACTCTCTTTATTCCCTTTCCAAACTTCGGCCTGGTGACTTCTTTTTCTTCTGGTTTTACTCTCTGTTTTTTTATTTTAGTTGATTCTTTTATTTCCATGGTTTTCTTTTCAATTCTTTTTCTTTTTTCAACTTTTGTCGGTTTAATAGCGTCGAGGACCAAATTGATATGGGAAGTTTTTTTCTGAATTTCGGAAGCAGAGCCGCGAGCTCTTGGCATCCAACGTTTTAATTTTGGCCCCTCGTCAACCGTAATTCTGGAAATATAGAGATTTGAATCCTCCAGATGAAACTGGTTTTCGGCATTGGATAATGCTGACTTCAATAATTTTTGCAAAGCAGGGGCTGCTTTTTTGGTTGTAAAAGCCAAAATATTCTGGGCCTCTTTGACCTTTTTACCCCTTATCAGGTCAGCGACTAGCCTGACTTTTCTTGGCGCTATTCTTAAATAATTTAATTTAGCTGTTACTGGCATACTATTGAGCTTGTTCTTCTGTTTTCTCTGCTTCTTTTTCTGCTCCCTTTTGTTCCAGTTCTCTTTGCATTTTTCCTCCGTGTCTGAAAAACTTTGTGGTCGGGGAAAACTCTCCCAAGCGGTGGCCCACCATTTCTTCTGTTGCTTTAACCTGGATGAATTCTTTGCCGTTGTGAACTCCAAAAACAAACCCGACCATTTCTGGAGTTATGGTGGCTGCTCTTGACCAGGTTTTAATAATTTCACCAGGTTTTGCTCTCTTTATCTTCTCTAATAATCTTTCGTCTATATATGGGCCTTTTTTTAAACTTCTTGCCATTTATTTTCTTCTTTTTATTATGTATTTATCCGTCCATTTTCTGCTTCTTGTTTTCACGCCTAAGGCATGTTTGCCCCAGGGCGTTTTAGGATATTTCAAGCCAATGGGAGCCTTACCTTCACCCCCGCCGTGAGGATGTGCCGCCGGAATCATTGCTTTGCCGCGCACCTCTGGCCTGCGGCCTTTCAGCCGCTGCAAGCCGGCTTTCCCAACTTTTTCAAATCTCCTTTCAGGGTGTGATACCTGACCTATTGAAGCAAAGCACTCCTGAGAAACCTTTCTGCTTTCTCTGGAAGGCATTTCCAAAGAAATCAGTTTACCCTCCTTAGCCAAGACCTTGGCTGCAGTTCCTGCCCCCCTTGTCATTTGTCCGCCTTTGCCCGGCATAATTTCAATATTATAAACCATTGTCCCGACAGGGATATTTTTTAACTTCATTCTGTTGCCGAGCTTAATATCCGTTTTTTCCTGACAAACAATTTCGTCGCCAACTTTTATTCCATGAGGGGCTATTTGATAACACTTTTGGCCGTCTGAATACTCCAAAAGCATCAGGAAAGCCGTTCTGTTGGGGTCATATTCCAAGGCAATGACTTTTGCTATTTTACCCAATTTCTCCTGCCCGAAATCAACCAGGCGGTAAAGCCGCTTTGCCCCTCCTCCCCTATGACGAACGGTAATTCTTCCGCCCGACCCTCTGCCAGCTCTTTTTGGCAAATACATGAGTAATCTTTTTTCCGGTTCTTTTTTTGCAAGTAAAGGATATTTTGCCATAATTATCTGGGTAATAACTCGATTTTCTGCCCTTCTTTTATTTTCACAATTGCTTTTTTATATCCCTTTCTCCAACCTAAAATTCGGCCTTGCCGCCTCTTCTTTTTATGGGCTTTGATGATTTTAACACCCAAAACGTCAACGCCGTACAAATCCTCAACAGCTTTCTTTACCTTAGTTTTATTTGCTTTTGGCATAATCTTAAAAGCGTATTGATTTTGTTTTGCAAGGTCCGTTGCTTTTTCCGTAATCTGGGGCGACTTTAACACTTCCCACGCCTGTCCCGCTCTTTTCTTTTTGGTCATATCAGGTTTAACTTCTGTTTTAAGCTCCCTTTCTTTTTGTGAGCTTTCGGCTTTTTCCTTTTTTGGTTTTCTTTTGAAAATATTTAAAATTGCCATATTACTTCAGAAATGTTTCCTTGATAATTTTTATTGAATCTTTTGGCATTATCAGATACTTAAAAGAAAGCAAATCAAGCGCATTCAGGTCTTTTGCTTGAATGGTTTTAGCTAAAGCTAAATTTCTGGCTGCCAGAATTATATTTTTGTCGTATTCTGGCAAAGCGATTAAGAAGCTTTCCCCTTTAAAATTTTTGACTTTCAATTTCCAATTTTCAATTAATTCAGCGAATGGTTTTGTTTTTGGCTTTTCCAACTTTACTTTATCAAACACTATCAGCAAATTATTTTTGGCTTTGGCAGATAAAACCATAAAAATTGCCTTTCTTCTCATTTTCTTTACAATAACTTTTTTAAAGACCTTTTCTTTTGTCGGCCCGAAAGTGACTCCCCCTCCCCGCCATAAAGGCGAACGAATGCTACCTACCCTGGCGCGGCCGGTTCCTTTTTGACGCCATGGCTTTTTACCCCCGCCTCTGACCTCTCCCCTTCCTTTCGTATGCGCAATTACCTTTCTGCGATTGGCCGTTTGCGACACAACAACCTGATGAAGCAGATCAGGGTTCATCTTAACTTCAAAAATTTCCTTTGGCAAAATGGCTGTCCCTACTTCTTTGCCTTCTTGGTTGTAAACGATAGCTTTCATAATTTTTTATCCTCGTATTTCCAATAACGTTCCTTTCCTCCCAGGAACAGCTCCCTTCAAGGCAATTAAATTGTTCTCTGTATCTACTTTTACGACTTTTAAATTTCTAACGGTTACTCTGCGGTTTCCCATGCGGCCTGGCATCTTTCTGCCTTTAATAACTCTCTCGGGAAAAGACGTGCCCACAGAACCAGGAGTTCTTAATTCGTGTTTGGTTCCGTGGGTTGCGCTTCTGCCTGCAAATCCCCATCTTTTGACCACCCCTTGAAAACCCTTGCCCTTGGAAAGCCCCGAAACCTTGACTTTGTCGCCTTCTTTGAATAACGAAGTGTCGTTTTTTTCTCCGGCCGTTCCAATCAAAGTTACCGGAACAGCATTTCCTTTTTCGTCAAAAATCTGCGTCATACCAAGTTTTGCTCCTGAAACGCTTTTCATGGTCTGTAAATTAAAAACTGGGCCAAGCCCAGCCTTCAAAGATTTAACACGTTATTCTACTACATCTTTATTTCAATATCTACTCCGGCTGGCAAGGTTAAACTCATTAAGGCGTCAATTACTTTTGGGTTGGGGTCTATAACGTCAATTAGTCGCTTGTGAGTTCTCATTTCAAACTGCTCTCTGGCGTCTTTGTGTATGAAAGAAGAGCGGTTCACGGTGTATTTGCTAATTTCCGTGGGCAAAGGCACAGGGCCGAGAACTTCTGCCCCGTGGCGCAAGACAACATCAATAATCTGTTTTGCAGAATTGTCAATAACCTTGTGGTCAAAAGCCAGCAACTTAATGCGAATTTTGGGCTTAACCGCCTCTTTGACTTCAACAACTTTCTTTTTGGCCATTATTTAGCTATTTTTGTCACAACGCCTGCCCCAACGGTTTTTCCTCCCTCTCTAATGGCAAATCTCTGTTGTTCTTCCATGGCAATTGGCGCAATCAGTTTAATGTTCAAATTAACCGTGTCTCCAGGCATAACCATTTCTGTTCCTTCTGGTAAAGTTACATCTCCTGTCACATCGGTTGTTCTGACATAAAATTGTGGCTTGTATCCGGTAAAGAAAGGAGTATGCCTGCCGCCTTCTTCTTTGGTCAAAATGTAAACCTCGGCTTCAAACTCGGTGTGAGGGGTAATCGATGCTGGCCTTGCCAGAACCTGACCTCTTTCCACGTCTTCTTTTTTCAGGCCCCTCAACAAAATGCCAACGTTGTCTCCGGCTCTCCCTTCATCAAGAATTTTCTGGAACATTTCAATGCTGACTGCCACGGTCTTTTGGGTTGGCTTAACGCCTATAAGCTCCACTTCCTCGTTCGCCTTGACAACGCCTCTTTCAACCCTGCCAGTAACCACGGTTCCGCGGCCAGCTATTGAGAAAACGTCTTCAATAGCCATCAAAAATGGTTTGTCAATTTCTCTGACGGGCTCAGGGATGTAATCGTCGGCGGCCTTAATTAAGTCCAAAATTGGTTTAGCTGCTTCCTCCTCTGCCGATTTTGCCTGCAGGGCTTTTAAAGCTGAACCACGAATTATTGGAATTTGGTCTCCAGGGAAATCATATTTTTTCAAAAGCTCTCTGATTTCTGACTCAACTAAATTAACCATTTCTTGGTCTTCCACCATGTCAACTTTGTTCAAAAATACAACAATTGCTGGCAACCCAACTTGCCTTGCCAAAAGAATATGCTCTCTTGTCTGGGGCATGGGGCCGTCAGCAGCAGACACAACCAAAATAGCTCCGTCCATTTGGGCGGCTCCCGTAATCATGTTCTTAATGTAGTCAGCGTGCCCCGGACAGTCAATGTGGGCGTAGTGCCTTTTTTCCGATTCATACTCCAAATGGGAAATGGAGATGGTAAGCCCCCTGGCTTTTTCTTCGGGAGCTGAGTCAATTTCATCAACCGACTTTTCTGAGGCCTTGAAGCCCTTTAAGTTCAGCACATGCAAAATAGCGGCCACCAAAGTGGTCTTTCCGTGGTCAACGTGGCCTATAGTGCCTATGTTGACGTGGGGTTTTGCTCTTTCAAATTTTTCTTTTTCCGCCATAACTTTGATTATTATTTTATTATGCTGTTAATTTATCAAACCTTTTTTATTTTGTCAACGTCTTTTGCCTTCTATTATTTCTTGCGCTATATTCTGAGGCACTTGGTCATAATGGCTAAACTCCATAGTAAATGTTCCTCTGCCTTCTGTCAAGCTCCTCAAGGCCGTGGCGTAGCCGAACATTTCAGCCAAAGGAACTGTGGCGTCTATAACTTTCAGATTTATTCTGTCTTTGGTTTCTTCAATTCTTCCTCTTCTCGAGGACAGGTCTCCAATCGCATCTCCAAAAAAATCAGAAGGTACAACAACTTCCAAGCGCATTATTGGCTCAAGGAGTACTGGTTTTGCTTTTTTGCAGGCTTCCTGTAAAGCTATTGACCCTGCAATTTTGAAGGCAATTTCAGAAGAGTCAACTTCGTGAAAAGAGCCGTCATAAAGCGTGACAGCCATATCCACCATAGGGTAGCCGGCCACAATTCCTTTATCTATTGCTTCTTTCACTCCCTTTTCCACTGCCGGAATAAACTCTTTTGGAATAACGCCTCCTTTAATCTCGTCTATGAATTCAAATCCCTGCCCTCTTTCTTTTGGTTCAAGTTTTAACCAAACATGGCCGTACTGGCCTCTGCCGCCTGACTGCCTGATATATTTGCCTTCAGCTTCTGCCGTTTCTTTGATTGTCTCTTTGTAAGCAACCTGAGGCCTGCCAACATTCCCTTCAACCTTAAATTCTCTTTTCATTCTATCAACAATTATTTCCAAATGCAACTCCCCCATACCGGAAATTATGGTCTCGCCTGTTTCCAGGTCTCCTCTGATTCTGAAAGTCGGGTCTTCTTCTGCCAGACGCTTTAGGGCTACTCCCATCTTTTCCTGGTCTGCTTTGGTTTTGGGCTCAATCCTGATTGAAATGACGGGCTCTGGAAAAGCAATTTTTTCCAATACTATTGGTTTTTGTTCATCGCACAAGGTGTGGCCTGTTTTGGTGTTTTTCAGGCCGACTGTAGCGGCAATATCTCCTGCAAAAACTTCGGAGACCTCTTCCCTTTCCTGGGCGTACATTCTCAAAATTCTGCCAATTCTCTCTTTTTCGCCTGTTGTCGTGTTTAGCAAATAAGAGCCTTTTTGCAAAGCTCCAGAATAAACTCTGAAATATGTTAGAGTTCCCACATAAGGATCTGAAGCAATCTTAAAAGCAAGGGCTGAAAAGGGTTCTTTGTCAGAAGGCTTCCTCTCAATTTCTTCTCCGGATTTGGGGTCAACACCTCCGACTGGCGGTAAATCAATAGGACTCGGAAGATAATGGCAAACCGCGTCCAAAACCGGCTGAATTCCTTTATTCCTTAAAGCTGCTCCGCAAAACACGGGAATAAGTTTATATTCCAAAGTCGCTTTTCTCAAAACCTCTCTCAATGCATCAGCCGAAATTTCTTTTTTAGCCAAATATTTTTCCAAAAGTTTTTCGTCTTCAGCAGCTATCTTTTCAACCATTTTCTCGCGCCACTCCTTTGCTTTCTCTTTTAAACTTTCAGGAATATCCTCTTCTTTAACTATCTGCCCGAAGTCGCCCTCAAATTTTATTGCCCTCATCTTTAACAAATCAATAACGCCTTCAAAGCTTTCTTCTGCTCCGATTGGTATCTGAAGAGCTACGGCCGAGGGAGTTAACTTTTGCAAAATTGATTCCAGCCCTTTTTCAAAAGAAGCCCCCATTCGGTCAAGCTTGTTGATAAAACAAATTCTTGGAACCTGAAATTTATCTGCCTGACGCCAGACAGTTTCTGACTGGGGTTCAACTCCAGCTACTCCGTCAAAAACAACAACTGCTCCGTCCAAAACTCTGAGAGAACGCTGAACTTCTGCCGTAAAATCAATGTGCCCTGGAGTGTCAATGATATTTATTCTGTACTCTTGGCCTTCAACCTTCCAAAAACAAGTGGTGGCTGCAGCAGTAATTGTGATTCCCCTTTCTCTTTCCTGTTCCATCCAGTCCATAACTGCCTGCCCCTCGTGAACCTCACCTAACTTATGCGAAATTCCAGTATAAAAAAGTATCCGTTCTGAAACGGTCGTCTTGCCAGCATCAATATGCGCAATAATTCCTATATCTCTGTATTTTTCAATTGGATATTGTCTCGCCATAAATTTACCAAGCAAAATGGGCAAAGGCTCTGTTGGCCTCTGCCATTCTCTGGGTGTCTTGTTTTTTCTTGACTGCCCAGCCCTGATTGCTTGCCGCATCCATCAGCTCTTGAGCCAACCTTTCTCTCATTGGTTTGCCCTTTCTTCCCCTTGCTCCCTGCAGTATCCAGCGCATAGCCAGAGTAATTTTTCTGTCTCCCCTCACCTCTCTTGGCACCTGATAAGTGGCTCCGCCGATTCTTTTTGATTTTACTTCAACAAAGGGGCCTGCGTTTTGCAACGCCTGTTCAAAAACCTCCAACGGCTCTTTTTTGGTTTTTTCCTTGATAATGTCAAAGGCCTTGTAGACAATCTTTCTGGCAATTGTTTTTTTACCTTTTCTCATCACCTGATTGATAAATTTGGCAACAATAGTTTTGTCGTAAACCGGATCTGGCTGAATTATTCGTTTTTCTACCTTTCTTCGTGCCATAATTATTTCTCGCGTTTAGTTCCGTATTTACTCCGTTCCTGTTTCCTTCCTTCAACGCCTCCTGTATCCAGCACGCCTCTAACCACATGGTATCTGACTCCGGGCAAATCCTTCACCCTTCCGCCCCTGATTAAAACAACAGAGTGTTCCTGCAAAGTGTGGCCTTCGCCAGGAATATAAGCTGTTACCTCCATGCCGTTGGTTAAACGAACCCTGGCAACTTTTCTTAAAGCGGAATTGGGCTTTTTTGGAGTAACAGTAAAAACTTTAATACACACTCCTCTCTTGAAAGGCGAATAATATTCCTTGGGTCTGTTTTTCAAAACATTAAAACCAAAAGTCAAAGCCGGCGTCTTGTGGCGCTTTTTAATTCTCTTCCTTCCTTTTTTGATTAGTTGATGTATTGTCGGACACATGCTCAAAAATAATTAAGCGCTGAGCGCTCAATGTAATTTAGCAAATAATTCATATAAAGTCAAACGTTCAGCATAATTCTTATTAATTTTAACGAGTTTCCGTGTTTCAGCAAGCCGAAATAAGAACTAAAAGTTTCTTGTCTTGGCGATTTACGTAATCTCTTTAACATCCTTCTCTTTGTGGTTGTCCTTAAAACCCTGTGGTCAGGGAAATTAACCCAGCCCAGAAAATCAATGCCTGAAGCCAAGGTTTTAATGAAGATTTTGTCTGGATGAAGCTCCAATTTTAAATTCTCGGCTAAAAAACTCCTTATGGGAACAATCAGGTTTTTCAGCCAGCTTTTATTACCAGATAAAATAACAAAGCCGTCAGCATACCTAATATAGTATTTCGCTTTAAGTTTGTGTTTAACAAACTGGTCAAGCTCATTCATATAGATATTGACAAATAATTGTGAGGTGAGATTGACGAGGGACAAACCGGTGTTGGGTTTTGACGAAAAGCTTCTTATAACATTTTCAAGAAGCGAGATAATGTTTTTGTCTGGAATATACTTTTTCAAGATTCCAATTAAAATATCGTGGTTAATGTTCTCAAAGAATTTTTTGATGTCGCATTTTAAAACCCACCCTGTTTTTGTGTTATTTTTACTGACTTGGTAAGTAAACTGGCGAAGGCGGTTTATGGATTTGTGCGTTCCTTTATTAAGACGGCAGGAAAAAGAATCAGAAATAAAAACCCTGTCAAAGAAAGGGTATAGAATTCTATAAATGGCGTGGTGGAGCAGCCTGTCTCTGACCTCTGCCTTGTGAATTCTTCTCGGCTTTGGGTCGTTTATTTTAAACGCCTTGTATCCTCCGTGCTGGTAAGTATGGTTGGCAAGCCCTTGGTTCAGAGATATAATATTATCCATAAGGCGCAAAGAGAATTCCTGCACGTCTTTTTTGCCTCTTTTGCCTCTGACAAATTCTTTCCACGCCTCCAAAAGGTTTTCAACCGATATAATATCTTCAAAAGTATGACTCAACTGAATTTTCATAACAATTTTTCAGCTAATAACCCCCCCCCCGA
>CAYJRW010000002.1:0-1876 GCA_964372865.1 uncultured Candidatus Saccharibacteria bacterium
AGGCAGTGCAGGTTATAGTTGTTGTAGCGGCTCTGAGAGTGCCAAAGACATGTAAAGTAGTTGCTGGCGTGGTGGTGCCAATGCCCAGTCGTGAATTTGTATTGTCCCAAAAGAAATTAGCATTGTTTTGAGAGTAAATTCCGCTTGCTCCGGCAAAAATAACTGAACCAGCAGTAAAGTTTGTGCTTGTGCCGGTGCCGCCGTAAGATACTCCGACTGGTGTTCCCTGCCAGGTGCCGGTAGCCACATTGCCTGAAGTGTCAATGTAGAAGTTGTTGTTGAAGTTGGCTAAACCCCTGAAGAATAAAGATGAAGCGGTGGATGTTCCTAACCTGGCATTGCCATAAACATCTAAAAGATAAGCTGGCGTGGTGGTGCCAATGCCAATGAAAGAAACAGTATTGGTGGCGTACATTGTGCTTCCTGAAATAATCCAGTCAGAGTCAGCGCCGCCAGCTGCTGCTCCCCAGGCAGGTATGCCTCCTGTAATAGTTAAAACCTGGCCTTCTGTGCCGGTGGCTAATCTGAAAAGCTCTGTGCTGGAAGTGGCAAATAAGACGTCGCCTCTGGTATAAGCAGTAAGCCCTGTGCCGCCGTATGGAACTTGTATTGTTGATGCCTTCCAGACGCCAGTGGTAATGGCTCCTAAAGTAGATATGGAGGTGGCGCCTTCTGAAGAACTTATTGGTGGAGGGGGTAGATTAACTCCGGTAATACGTCTTGCGAGTTCTTGGTTGGTTTGGGTTTCAAAAATGGCGAATCTTGCCTGGAGGTTTTGCAGGCTTTGTAATGATTTATCGTCTATTCTAATCAGTTCTCGGGTTATTTCTCTGATTGGCTCAATTTTGGTTATTCTTTCAAGTTCTACGACTTGTCTGACAATTTCTTTTTTTGTGGTTTCTTCCGGCTTGGGCACTTGCCAGGGGCTGGCGATTTTTTCATAAACTATCTTGAAGGGCCGGACAACAAATTGGGGCACTCGCTTAAATGCTTCAACAACCCTCTTTACTTCTTCCGAAAAGGTTTGGGCGAGCCCGCCTAACTTTTGTACAGTAAAATCAACTGCTGCGATAGAGCTTTCAACAATGTGTCTGGCAAATCCAAAGGTCTGGTGGGCGAGCCATCTGCCAAAATCTTGGAAAGTGTATATGGTATAATCCGCAACTTGCGCGCTTAATATATATGTATAGTTTGCTTCTCGTTTGACCTGCCCGAGCAAACTGCCTCCTTCCTTGGCAATAAGCGATACTCTGCCTTGCGCAAATGATTGGGCCTCGCTCAAACCGTATTTTGCTGTCAGGACCGATTTGCGAGCGCTGTCAGCCGAAAGCTCAATGCCTTCATTAAAATCTTGGGCTACTTTAGATAAACTTTTAACTTTGAAGGTCGCTGAGAGCTTTGCTTTCATCTCCCGCATAGCCTCGCTAACGCGAGTCTTTGCCTTTGAAGTTTGAAGCGTTGTAGCCAGGCCCCTGTCAAAGTCAGAACCAAAATTGTAGCTTAACTCAGCAATCTTTCCGTAAAAATTCATGGCGTCATTCAAAACATCTTTTGCAGCAAAATTGCCGGCACTGCTGATTTCAGAAGCAAACAGTCCAAGCTCTTTTGCCAAACTTTCAATTGATTCTGCAAAAAGTATTCTTGCATTCATTGTCCCTTTTCCAACTTTTAATATAGTGGAGTCGGCTGCTTCTTTGAATCCCACCAATTCTTCTGTAAGTTCCTCCTCAGCAAAGAATATAAATCCTGAGCCATTTTTCTTTGTTTCAGCCATAAAGTTGGAAAAGCCCTCAGATAAACTTTTAACTTTTGACTTTGCGCTTTGAGCTGTTGTTGCCAAGCCACTGCCAAAATTTTCGCCAAATTCTTGCGGGAG
>CAYJRW010000002.1:1976-24650 GCA_964372865.1 uncultured Candidatus Saccharibacteria bacterium
TTTGAGCTGTTGTTGCCAAGCCACTGCCAAAATTTTCGCCAAATTCTTGCGGGAGAGAAGACAAGTTTTCAAAAGTGCGCGCAAGAAGACTAAAAGCAAATTGATAGTCGTCTTTAACAGCCAACAATCCTTCCTTAAGCGTTGATATATTTGAGAGGACTGACCTATTTATATTTTTCGCAAAAGTTTTGATGCCCAAGTTAAAATCTTCAACCGCTGCCAGTATATTTGAATAGGCCGCGGTACTTACTTTATCAATACCTTTTTGGGCTTCGGACAGGGTTAGCCTCGCGCCAAGCTCTGTTTTGGTTATTCCCTGGTTTAGGTCTTGCAGAGTTTTTACTGAAGTTTGTGTAATTTGAACCAGTCCCCTATCAAGTTCTTTTGCCAACTCCTTCTGTAGGGGAGCGACCCGAGCATACAAGGACTTTGCGTCTTTATAAACTGTTTTCAAACTTTCGTTGCCAAAGACCGCGCTGCCCGCCAGCAAAAACAAAGCCAGCGCAACCACGAACCCAAACCGCAAACTAAACGCCGGCATCTTAAATATGTAGCCAGGCTGAGCAGCTCGGAGAGGCCCGACCTCCCCGATAACTTTTTCCAGTTCAGGGGGCGGCTCAACTATTTTAACTTTTATTTCTGCGACGTGGTTGTTGTACTCTTCAACTCTGCTAAGATACTCTTCTAGCCAGCCTTTTTTCGTTACCCAGTTTCTGCCAAATTTCACCGCTCTTAATTTTCCCTGTCTTGCTCTTAAACTCAAATACTCCTGCGAGTAATGACAGTATCTGGTTGCTTCTTGCAGAGATATAAATTGCGGCTCTTTTGAATTCATATGCGGTGAATAAAAATACTTGACAAATTATTGTGCTTTGAGTAAAATGAAACAGACGGCTCCAAACAAGGAAAATAAAAATCCTCTTTAGAACTAGACACTCTTGAAGCGGATCCTTTTAGGAGCCGTCTTTTTTTATTTTATTGGGACTCTCGGAAATCCACTCCCCGGTAGTAGAACGCTTCGCGTTCACTACGGGGCAAGTATTACTTTATTATCTGATGTGCAAAAAAGCTTGTCAAGAGACAAGCTGTGGATAAGTATCGGATATAAAATACACTAACTGATTAACGACTTTTGATGCTCTGCAAAATTCCCAAACCAATGAAAGATGCAATCAAACTGCTCCCGCCATAACTAACCAACGGCAAGGGAATGCCAATAACCGGCAAAATACCGATATTCATACCGATATTGATGAAAATTTTAAAAATTAAAACAATGGCAAAGCCGGCAGCAAAAAGCCGCGGGAAATTGCTGCTAGCTGAAAGAGCAATTCCTATAATTCGCCAAAGTAAAATTGCAAAAAAAGAAAGCAGAATTGCTGCGCCGGCCAAACCAAATTCTTCTGCTATGGCTGCAAAAATAAAATCCGTCTGGGGTTCTGGCAGAAAACCCAATTGTGTCTGGGAACCCTTACCCAAACCCTGTCCAAAAAATCCTCCTGAGCCGATGGCAATTTTTGCCTGATTCTTGCTCCAAGCAGCCCCCAAAGAGTCTATCGGGAAGAGAAAAGCGATAATTCTTTCTTTCTGGTACTCATGCATCAGAAAAACCCATGCCAAAGAGAAAATTAAAATTCCGCAGAGCGCAAGAATTAAAAAATGGCGCAGTTTTATTCCTGAAATAAGCAAAACCCCAACCCATAAACCAACAATTATTATAACGGAGCCAAGGTCGGGCTGAAAAAAGAGCAAAATTGACGGTAAAACAACATATAATCCCGACAAAAGTATATGCCTTATCCGATACATCTCTACATGCTTCTTGGAGAAGTATTTGGCAAAGAGGATTATTAAGATAAGTTTGACGAACTCAGCCGGGTCAACGGACAACGGCCCCAGTTGATACCATCTTTTAATTCCCCTGATTTCCGGAGCGAAAAAAAATAAGCCAATTAAAGCCATAGTGCCTATAAAATAGAGGGTTAAAATAAAATAGGGGTCGTCTCGCAAGACTCTCCAATTCAGCAAGCTTAACAGAAACATTAAAGATAATCCCAGTAACCCAAAAATGAGCTGTTTTTGAAAATTGGAGAAATCACCCCTTCCCAAGGAAGAGCTGTAAATCGACAACAACCCAAAACTCAACAATAAAACAGCAACTCCTATCATAATCCAGTCTAATTTTTTAAAATGAAGTAAAAAACTTTTCATTAAATATAAAGGATAAGCTGAGGAGGTCGGGCCTCCTCTTAGCTTTATTGAAGGAGGGAAAGAAATTGTTCTTCGTTTATTATTTTTATGCCAAGTTTTTTTGCTTTGTCCAGTTTTGAGCCGGGCTCCCTGCCTACCACAATATACTCAGTTTTTTTAGACAACGATTCAGAAACTATGCCGGCTAATTCGCTGATTTTTTCTTTGGCTTCTTGTCTCGTCATTGTTTCCAAAACACCTGTTAGAACAAAAGTTTTGCCTTTTAGCTTTTCGCCTTTAGTTTTTTGCTTTTCGCTTATTATCTCCACTCCAGCACTCTTTAACTTTTCTAAAAACTCTATATTTCTTTTTTCGCGGAACCAATGATGTATTGATTCTGCCACCACTGGCCCAACATCCGATATACCCTCCAAGTCCTGCTTTGTTGCTTTTTTTAGGTTTTCCAAAGAGCTGAAACATTCTGCCAGATCTATACTGGTTTGTTCGCCAACATTCTTAATGCCCAGAGCGTAAATGAATCGCGGAAAGGCGATTTTCTTTTTTGATTGAACAACAGAAATCAGATTTTGTGCCGACTTTTCAGCAAATCTCTCCAAAGGCAGAATATCTCCTATTTCTAACTTAAAAATATCGGCGGGGTCTGAGACCAATCCGGCGTCAATCAATCTATCAACAACTTTGGGACCCAAACCTGAAATGTCAAAAGCGGCCCTGGAAATAAAGTGGTAAAAGTATTTTCTCAGCTTCGCAAAACATTTTTGATTGGTGCAATACCAGACCGCCTCGCCACCAGATTTTTGCAACCTGCTTTGGCAATGTGGACAATTTTTGGGAAAATGGAATTCTTTCTCCTTGCCTGTTCTCAGTTCAGGCAAAACTCGAAGTATATCAGGAATGACATCCCCTGCTCTGCCGACCACCACGGTATCCCCAATTTTCACACCAAGGCGTCCTATCTCGTCTTCGTTATGCAAAGTGGCGCGTGAAATTGTAACGCCTGCAACTTCAACCGGTTTCAACAAGGCAACCGGAGTGATAGCTCCTGTTCTGCCAACTTGAACTTTTATGTCTTCAATAACTGTTGTCGCCTGCTTAAGCTGAAATTTAAGGGCAACGGCTCCCCTTGGAGCTTTGCCGACTACTCCCAATTTTTCAAATATTTCATTATTGTTGACGGTTACAACCAAACCGTCAATTTCGTAGGGAAGTTTTTCCCGATTTTTTTGCCAAAAATTGTGGAATTCCAAAACCTCTTTTAAACTTTTGCAGTATTGGCTGTATTGATTGTTGGTTTTGAAACCCAAACTATGCAGAATTTTGTGCTCTTCTTTGTGGGTTTTTTGGCCCAGGTCGGTTATTAAATCGTAAGCAGTTGAGTCAAGCCGCCTCTTTTGAGTAATCTTGGGGTCAAGCTGCCTTATGGAGCCGGCTGCCAAATTTCTTGGATTAGCAAAAGAGGGCTGACCCAATTTTTTTTGTTCATGGTTCACTCTCTCAAAATTCTTCTTTGTGATTATCACTTCAGCCCTCACCACTACCGCAGATGGAATTTTTAATTTTAAATTTTTAATTTCCAATTTCAAGGGAATGGATTCTATGGTTTTTAGATTTTGGGTGACATTCTCGCCAATTAAGCCATCTCCCCTTGTTGAGCCCGACTGCAAAAGCCCTTTTTCGTAAATCAGTTCAATGGCTAAGCCGTCTAATTTTGGTTCGCAGTAAAAATCAATTTTCTTGATTTTATCAGGAGTCAGTAATTTTGAAATTCTTAACTGCCATTCCTCCATGTCTTTTCCAGAGAAAGCGTCATTCAACGAGAGCATGGGTTGAGGGTGCCTTATTTTTTCAAATTTTTCCAATGGTTTTCCACCGACTCTCTGCGTGGGAGAGTCAGCAGTAATGAATTCCGGAAATTTCTGCTCCAAATCAAAAAGCTCTTTTTTCAAAGAGTCCTCAACGTCAATAGGAACGAGTTCTTTATCCAAAACATGCCTTGAATATCGATATCTGTCTATCAGGTTTCTCAACTTTTCAATGCGCTGTTTGGCTTGCGACTTCGCCATATTATCTTTTGATTTCTATTGCCCTTCGCGAGTCCCTGAAACTTCCAATTGATCTTAAGCAGTAAGACAGTGCATTGCAGTCGCTTCCGGGAAATACAAGCTGGACTTGATAGCTTGCTCCATTGCTCAGGGCCCCTGAGACACTGCTTACTTCAAACAAGGCTCTCTCAATTCCTGTGTCGGCTGCTAAAAATGCCTGAAGTGAATGTTCCATGCCTCGCAGTACCCTCATTTGCCCGGCCAAAATTGTGGAAACGCCAAGAGCAATGGCCAAAAGTATGAACAAAATTATCACTGACATAAATAGAGAAACGCCTCTTTCTGAATTTTTTATTTTATCTTTGAACATCTAAGTTTCTTTGTGTTATTGTGGTTTGAATTTTTAGCCCTTCCATTTCCAAAAAAAAGGTTGCTCTCGGCTGAATATCATCTCCCTGTCCCTGGCCAAGTAAGTTATAGTTTAGGGAAGTTATTTGTAGTTTGTCTGAAGTTAAAGGAAGACTTTGCGACGTTCCTTGCCTGAAATGCTTCAACTGCCCTGCTTCAAGGAAAAACTCCTGACAATCTTTCGCTTCCAAAGTATTGAGAAATTTGATGCCTGAGCCGCCGCGAGTCAACTCGTAGTTTAAGCCATACTGAGCAAGACATCCCTCTCCCAATTCTTTGCTTGCCATTCTTAAAGCCCTGCTCATAAATTCCAGGCCGAAACTCGCCTGGTCAAAAAGAGCTTGGGTTTTTAAAGCTATTCTCTGTTGTCTGACCCCGGCAATAAAAATACCCAGAATCGCGCCTATAATAATTGAAAAAACGGCAATTGCCACCAATAACTCAACCAATGTGAAACCACGATTCATTTTAGTATTTAAGCAATTTAGCATTTAATCATTATGTTTTAGGTTTAGATGCTTATATGTTTAAATGATTCTTATCGCCAATTATATAAATGTTCTTCCAAGGTCAGGGTCTGAGATGATCCTCTTTCCTGCCACGTAATTTGCACGAAAACCTCTATAACATCCTGAGTGGGTCTGGCAATAGTAATTTTTCTTTTAAATTTTGTATTCTCGCCCGAAGAATAGTTGTAAAAACCGCCGTCAATTTTTAAGTTGCGGTCTTGAAAAGAAGTTAGAGTGAAATCGTCAAAGTCGGCTTCCCAATTCCCGGCTGCAAGGTTCTCGTCCCAAGGCAATGCAGGATTTCCTCTTTGCGCCAGCCAATTTGAATCCCTGATATTTCTGACTATTTCCACGCCCTCTTGCGCCAAGTAACCAGCTACCAGACGCGAGGAAGCAATCTGGGCAGCAAATATTGCTCTATGCGCCAAAGACATCACGGCTATTAGCCCGACTGTCAAAACAAAAATAGCAATAATCGTTTCCAGCAGTGTAAAAGCGTTTTTGTTCATTGGATTATTCTACCTCTACTAACCCGGCGAGGTTGACTTTAACTGTTTTGGTTTTGCTCGGGTCTGATTGCAAAGAAAGAGTTATTATAGCAGTGGATAAGCCCTTAATCTTAACTTTGGGGTTGGGCGGTTTAAAATTTATGCTCAGGTTATTATCTGAAATACTTTGGATAAAGACGCCTTCTTCAAAAAAAATTGTTTCCACCAAGCCGTCTGTCATTTCAGAATCAAACTTTTCATTCCCATTCTTGTCTGCGTACAATATATAAGATGTTGTTTCCGAAGGAAACTTAAGATGAATGCCGTAGCCGCCTTTTGGAACCTGGCCCTGAAATTCTCTGGCTGACATTGCTAGCTCCCCCGCTTTTCTGATGTCCTGAGTCAGTTTGTGGGCTGAACGTTGGAGCGAAAGGTCTTTGCCTGCACCTCTGTAATTTATAAAAACTATGGATGATAAAAAAATAATTATGCCTAAAACAACTAATAATTCTATTAAAGTGAAACCTTTTTTCATTGAAGTAAATTTAAGTACCATTCTACAATCCTCTGCCCCCACAAAAGCGCCATAAATGTTCCTGTCACCAATAAAGGACCGAAGGGCACTTCTTCTTTTGGCGACTTTTTGCCAAAAATTATCAACCCTATCCCCATTATAGCACCTATAAAGAAAGCTAAAAATAAAGCGACCAAAATATTGGGGAAACCGAGGAAAATCCCCATCAAAAATGCCAATTTGATGTCGCCGACGCCCATCCATTTGCCGCGGGACAGCAGGACAATACTTAAGAAAAACCCAGAAGCGAGAACGGCAGCAGCAAGAGGGTTAATCAATGTTCTAAAATCTGAAATGCGAAATCCTAAGTCAGAAACAAATTCAAAGCTCAAAATTCTAAACAAGTGGTACAAAAAAGCAGTGGCAATAGCGGGGTAAACTATCTTGTCCGGGATAATGTAATGTTTTAAATCATACACAAAAATCACAATCAAAAAACAAGAAATAGTCAATAGATATAAAGTGGTAATAAATTGAGGTAAAATAGAGATAAATTGTAAATTTGGAGTTGAAAATTGAAAATTGAAAATGAGCAGAAATATCACCGCAGTTGATATTTCTACCAACGGATATTGCCAAGAAATTTTGTTTTGGCAATAACGGCATTTTCCTTTCAGGGTAAGAAAACTAAGAAGGGGAAACAAATCGTACCACTTTAGGGGATGACGGCAGTTTGGGCAGTAAGAGCTTCTTAATATCAAACTCTCAAGTGTATGCAATCTGTGAATCAAAGAGTTCAAAGAAGAACCAGCCGACGCTCCGACAATAAAAACAAGAGTAAGAATTAAAAAATCTGTCATATCTTATATTCTAACACAAACCCCGCCCCTTAATTAAAGGACGGGGGTCTGCAAATGCAAAAATCAAAGCGCCTGCAACTCTTTCTTTTTTACTGGCATCTAAGCGTAGCTGCTGCGCAAGCAGGATTTGCAGTGTACTGCTGCGACCTCAAAGCTGAATCCACACACCAAAATTGACTGTTGTTTAGCTGGACTTCGATGCAGTAAGCTGTGGCTGTAGGAGTCGGGCAGAGAAAGTTGGTGCCACCTTGCGCCGTAATGTCTGTTTGCAGGGTAATCACATCTGTCTGGGTGCACAAGTTAGTATAAACGCCGGTGCTGCTAAAAAGTAATTCAGCAACGTTTCTGAGTTGCCCCATAGAAGAAATTATTCTTGCGTCTCTGGCTCTGTTTCTTGCTCCGCCCAGGGAAACCAAAACAATGGAAGCCAAAAGCCCTATTATGGCAATAACAACCAAGAGTTCTATCAAGGTAAAACCATTTCTGCCAAAGTTTTTCATAACTTTGTTAACTTGCTAACTACTGACAACGGAAAGGAGATGCGCTGCAGGTTGTTCCAGGGTCCGCAGCGTATTGCTGTGACCTCAAGGACGAGTCCACACACCACCAATTGTTATTGTTTAACTTAACTTTCGCACAATAATTGTTAGCGTCGCCGTTGCAGGTGTAACTAGTGCCACCTTGAGCAGTCATATCTGCCGAAAGAGTAGTTATGTCTGCGTCTGAGCACACACCAGTGTAGTTACCTGTGCTAACCTGGAAAATCTCAGCAGCTGACCTTACCTGACCCATATCAGCAGTGATTCTTGCGTCTCTGGCTCTGGCTCTTGCTCCGCCCAGGGAAACCAAAACAATGGAAGCCAAAATTCCAATGATAGCAATGACCACCAAAAGTTCAATAAGAGTAAACCCTTTATTCTTTTTCATGTGGTTAGATGTTAATATTAAATAGCTCTTCGACCTTTTTGTTTTCTACTACCTTTTATTATAGCAAAAATATTTGTCAAGGGAACTGTGGATAACTCAAAAGGGTCAAAAACCTCCCACTATTCGATAAATAGGCGTAATAACAGCAGCCATCAGTCCGCCGACCAAAACGCCAAAAACAACAATTAAAATCGGCTCCAAGAGTCGGGTAAAATTAGCAAGCTCTATGTCCACCTCTTTTTGGTAAAAATCAACGATATTTTTCAAAGACGATTCCAGACGTCCTGTTTTTTCTCCAACCACCAGCATTTGCACGACAAGCGGGGTGAATTGATTAGGGTATCTTTCCAAAAGATTGCTTATTGACTCTCCTCTTTTTACTCCTTCTGAGGCCTCCAAAATAATGCCCCTATAAACCTCGTTTCCCACAGTATTGCCAGTAACATCCAGTGCCTGAGCTATGGGCACGCCACCTGAAATCAGGGTGGAAAGATTAAGGGAAAAACGCCCAATATATATGCTTTTCAAAAAACTGCCCAAAAGAGGCATTTTTAGCATTGTTCTGTCAAAGAGGGCCTTTCCTTCTTTGGTTCGTAAATAAAAATAGGCAACAGCTCCAAGACCCAGCAAAAACAAAATAAGAAGCCAGCCCCATTTTTTTAAAAAAAGCGAAAACCCGATTAAAAGTTTAGTTACGGTTGGAAGCTCACCCCCTGTTTCTGATAAAAGCTTGGTCATTTGCGGGAGCAGTAGAAAAATTATTATTCCCATTACAGTCAGGAAAACAAAGGAAAGGAAAAGAGGGTAAACCATAACTCCTTTCACTTTTCTACCAAAATCGTAGTCCCTCTCCAAATAATCTGCCAGATAAAAAAATACTTCCGAAAGTTTCCCTGACACCTCGCCCGACTTAACCATATTTATATAAAATGGACTGAAAACTTCAGGGTAAAGAGCAAATGTTTTTGAAAGAGAGGTGCCTCCTTCTACTTTTTCAATCATGCCAAAAATTTTTTCTTTCATTATGGGATTTTTGATTTGTTTTGACAGAGTGTTAAAGATTTCAACCATGGGAATTTCTGATTTGAACATTATTGCCAGCTGCCTGGAGAAAACGACAATCTCTTTTCGGGGGACTCTATCAAGAAGCTTTATGCGTTTTGCGTAAAAAGGAGGGATAACTTCTTCCAAAATCGTAACAAAAAGGTTGTGAGACCTTAAAAGCGAAATAGCGGACTCTCTGGAAGTCGACTCAACTACTCCCGTCTGGATTTCTCCTGTTTTTGTTCTGGCTTGATAATTATATTTCATCTAACTAAACTTATTGTTTGTGAGACGAGAGCTAAGCTCTCAGCGAACTAAGCTTCTTAGCTCTAGCGCGTCAAGCGAATGCCTTAGCGCGTTTTCCAGGGAAATCTCTTTTGCCTTTACCAGATTTGCCAGATATCTGTTCAAACTAATCATTCCCAATTCAGCTGAGGTTTCAATTACCAGTGGCAGTTCATGAATTTTGTTTTCCCTTATTAAATTTGCTATAGCCGGAGTGGTAATCATAATTTCCAAAGCAGGCATCAGCCCGCCTTTTATCCTGGGCAAAAGCCGCTGGGAAATGACTCCAAGCAAAGAACCCGACAACTGCGCTCTGATTTGGGACTGCTGCTCTCCTGGAAAAGAGTCAACGATTCTGTGTATGCTTTGAGACGCGGAATTTGTGTGCAAGGTGGAAAAAACCAAATGCCCTGTTTCAGCTGCTGACAAAGCTATTGCCATTGTTTCAGGGTCGCGCATCTCTCCAACCATGATTACATCCGGGTCCTGGCGAAAAGTAGACCTCAAAGCCCTGGCAAAAGAAAGTGTATCTCGATAAACTTCTCTTTGGTCTATAAGGGACTTGTCGTCTTCAAAAACATACTCAATCGGGTCTTCAATGGTAATAATATGGTCTGCTCTGGTATGATTTATCTCGTCAAGTAAAGCAGCCAGAGTAGTCGATTTGCCTTGGCTGGAAGGGCCAGTTAGCAAAACAAAGCCCTGGCTTGGCTGAGTGAATTTGTGCAAAATTGCCGGAAGGTTTAACTCTTCAATGGTCGGAATTCTGCTTGGTATCTGACGCAAGGCGGCTGAAACATTATCCTTTTGGAAAAAAATATTAACCCTGAATCTGGCTTTATCTTCAAAGTTGTAGGAAAGGTCAAGCTCTTTTGTGCTTTGAATCCTCTGCCTTTGTTCATCTGAAAGCAGGGCAAAAGCCAGGCCCTGGGATAAAGTTGCGTCCAATTTTTGCATTTTGACCAAAGGAATAAGCCGGTCGTATATCCTTAAAGTGGGGTGATGGCCAACCGAAATATGCAAGTCAGACGCCTGCTGCTTGATGGTTACTTCCAAGAGTTCTTTAATTTGTTTTTCGTAGTTGTTAAGCATTTTAGTATTATTTTAGTATTTTTTTAATTTCTGCAACAACTTCGCCTGGAGTATAATGGGCCTTTATCATATATTTTACAGCCCCCATTTCAATTCCTTTTTCCACTTCTGACTTCTGGCCAAGGTTGGATATGATAACGACTTTTAAACCCTTTAATTTTTCATCTTGTCTGATTTCTCTGAGAATTTCCCAGCCGTCAATCTTGGGCAAGACAATGTCTAAAATTAAAAGGTCAGGCGTTTTTTCTCTGATTCCCTTTAAGCATTCTTGGCCGTCAGAAATCACATCAACATTAAAACCTGACTCTTTGAGTTTGGTGGTATAGATATCTACCAAAAACGGGTCGTCTTCAACTAACAGAATTTGTTTCATATGCTTATCTGAATTTATGAGCACCCCGCCCTCTAAGCAACAATTCTTTTCTTGAGAGCTCGCCAGGCACTACCATAATATTTTAATTTTCTTTCTCTATTTCTTGCTGTTTTTTCTGATTGATAGGATTCGTAATAAACTATGTCAAAAACTACCTTCTCTCTTGTGCTGTTTAATTCTCTGACTTAAATTTTTTGTATAACCAATATAAAATTCATCATTTTCCCCCTTTTAATTACATAAACATAATACATACTGCCTAGAGGGCGGGGTTTCGCTCCGCTCATTTTTCTTCTACAATTCTCAGCACTTCTTCAACAGAACTGATTCCTTCCAAAATTTTCATAACTCCGCCCTGCTTCATGGTAACCATGTTCTGCCTTTTTGCTTCCTGCTCAATTTTTGCTTCAGAGGGCTCTTTTAAAATTATTTCCGCAAGCTCGTCTGTCATTTCCAGAATCTCATAAACACCTGTTCTGCCCGAGTATCCTGTACCGCTGCACTTCTTGCACCCTGACGGAGTGAAAATATGAAATGCCTTTAATATTTTAATCTCTTTTTTAATCACAGGGGGCAGATTCTCAATTTCTGCCAAAATCAGCCGTTTGATTTCCCCTTTGGCCAACACCTTCTTTTTGCAATGAGGGCAAAGAACTCGAACTAAGCGTTGGGCAATGGCAATGCTCAGAGTCGGCTGAATAAGATAGGGTTTTGCCCCCAGGTCAATCAAGCGGGGAATCACTCCTATGGCATTATTGGTGTGAAGGGTTGATAAAACTATGTGGCCTGTCAATGAAGAGTGAATGGCAAGGGAGGCAGTTTCTTCGTCGCGAATTTCGCCAACCATTAAGATATCTGGGTCCTGCCTCAACATCGAACGCAAACCAGTGGCGAATTCATAGCCAATTTCAGATTTCACCTGCGACTGATTAACTCCTTCAATGAAATACTCTACCGGGTCCTCCAGGGTCATGATATTTACTCCTTCTTTGTTCAAAATTCTCAAAATGGCGTAAAGAGTAGTGGTTTTGCCAGAGCCCGTAGGGCCTGTAGCCAAAATCATGCCATAGGGCTTTTTTATCGCTTTTTCAACGACTTTTAAATTTCTTGCCGTCAAGCCAAGCGCGGTTATATCAGAAAGGGCTTTGGTCGGGTCTAAAATTCGCATTGCCACCTTTTCTCCCAGAACCGTCGGGAAAGTCGAAACTCTAAAATCAATTTCTTTTCCCCCGATTCTGGCGGTAAACCTGCCGTCCTGGGGTATTCTGGTTTCATCTATTTTCAAGTTGGAAAGAATTTTAATCCTGGAAATAACGGCTGGGAGAATTCTTAAAGGCAGGAAAATGGAAGAGTGCAAGACGCCGTCCATACGAAAACGAATCCTTATTTTTTCTTTTGTCGCCTCAATATGAATGTCAGAGGCCTCTCCTTCAACCGCATGGCGGAGTAAAACAGCCACCACTTTGGAAATCGGGGCCTCTTCTGCCATTCTTTCAAACTCTGAAACGCCAACTGGTCGCGCTTCAACTCTTTCTTCTCTGAGTTCTGTTTCCAACTCTTCAAGGGCTCTCGTTACCTCCCCTCGAAGAGTGCGATATTTTTTTAAGAGCTTGTTGAAGTCGCTTAAGGTAATAAGAAGCACTCTGTAAGAAAGTTTTTGCTGACGAGCCAGAAATTCCAGTGCCTCTTGGGCTTTGATGTCTTCAGGATAGACCATGCCGATTTCCAGGGTACTGTCAGTTTTTGAAATGGGAATAAGGCTGTAAAACTTGGCAGAGTCCTCAGGTACCAGCTCCAAAACGTGCAAGGCAACTGTGTCGGGGTCAACTTTTTTTAATGCAATCTTTAGGTTTTCGCTCTTGAGTCCAAAAAGAAAGTCCTCTGATACTATTCTCTTTTCTAAAATGACTTCTTCTTCCTTTCGGCCTGAGCTCTTAACTTCATATTCCAGAGAAGTGGCCTTGTCTTTTTCCAGCAAACCCTTTTTGACTAATTGTTGTACGAGTGTCATTTTTTAATAAGGGATAAATGGATTTTCCCTGCCCAAGCCAGTGTCAAAAGGTAAAATGTCTTGAAACTGCTCAAGTCCTTTCAAGACCGGACTTTCCAACAAGGTTTCGTCAATCTCTACTGGTTTTAAAAATTCTAGAACTTCTTCTTCAGAAACCTGAACGGGCTGGCGCAAGAAACCCCACCACAAAGTAATGGCAGTAATGATGAGTGTGGTTAAAAGTATGTAAATCAGTCGCCTTTGTCTTTTTCCTTCTTCGATAAAAGTAGCCATAATTTTAGCGTTTAGGGTTAAATCTAATACGAGTGGGTTCTAATTTTCAAATCAAAAGAAAATATAACTCCTGTAGCTGGAGCTGAAAAAGATACCCTTTCCACCTCAAGAAGCCGGGAGCTTGCCTGTATTTTGGCAAGAAAGTTTTTGAAAGCTGGGTAAGGCCCTACAACAGATATGGTTAAGGGAATTTTAAATATGTCTGACCCCGCCTCCAAAGGGGAAATGTTTTCTGCCTCAAAACGCTGCAATAAAAGTCCGTTTTCAGAACTTATTTTTGTTAAAAAATTAAGGGGACCTGAAACCGCTGGACTTAAAGGGAGCATTGAGTCAATCTTGGAAACCTCTGAACTATATTCTTGCAAGCGCCTCGCAGTTCTTTCTAAATTAGAAAAGTATTGCTCTTTTGTCTCTAGGGCTGCTTTTTTTCCTTTTATTTCAAGCCGTAAGTCGTTAAAATCTCTGTATTGTGGCAACCACAAAATAACTATTCCGAGGGCCAGTAAAAGCAATATAACTAAAATTGTAAGAATGGGTCTTTGCATTATTTTAAGGCTGTAGTATCAAAGGTGAGGCGTGCTTCAAAGGTAATTTCGCCTGTTCTGCCTGTCGATACTCTGGACAGAGCTATCTTTTTGACTAAATCGTTTTTTTCGAAAATTAGGACTTGCTGGGCCAAAATCTCAAAATTGGCGGCAATGCCAGTAATTTCAATTATTCCTCCCTGCAAATCCAATTTTACGGCAGAGAGCCAAACATTGCGGTAAGTGTTTTCTTCCAAAAGTTCAAAAATTTTTGTCGGCAATGCGTGTCTTGCCAGCAAAATAGCTGAGTCATTGGCTCTCTTTTGAAAAGAAAGGATGTCTTCTTCGAGTTCGCTTTGGGCAGGAGTTCTCTTCAGAGCTTTTTCAAGTTCTGCAAGTTCTCTTTCCATGTTTTGCTTATAAAAAGCCAAAGCAAAATAGCTAAACAAAAAAGCCAAAAATAATGCCAGTGCGGCATACACAGCGATCCTTGTCCAGGAGATTTCTTTTATTTTTTGCTTTGGAATAACTTCTATTGCCATAACTTTATTCCAAACCTTTTAGAGCCAATCCTACGGCAATGGCATAGCTTGGTCCCATTTCTTTTAAGGTGTCACTTAATATAGGCGGGAACAAAATGCCTTTGAAGGGATTGGCAATCTCAATTTCTTTTGCAAACTCCTGAAAAAAATATTCCTTCAGGCCCGGCATCAAGGCAGATCCTCCTGCCAAGATGAGTTTTTCAACTTCTCTGCTTTCCTGTTGGTGGAAATTCTTGAAAGTTTTTTTCATCTCAGCAACAATTGAATCAATTAACGGCAGCAAAACAGCTTTGACATCTTTTGCCTCGTCCTCAAACCCAAAGAGCCCCGCTTTCTTTTTCAGCTCTTCTGCTTTTTCATAGTCAACCTTTAAAGATCTGCTTAAAATTTCTGTCAACTCGTTACCTGAAACATTAAAACTATGGCTTATCTTCAAATTTTCTTTTTCAAAGATGTTGCAGGTGGTGCTTCTGGCTCCAATATCGATGATAGCTGTGATTTTAGCTTCATTTTTTGCCAAAGACCGCGATAGAGCAAAGACCTCTGCCTCCAGGGCTTTTATCTCAAGTCCGCAAACAGAGGCGATCTCCTGGTATTGCGAAATTACTGCGTTGGGTATGGCCGCAACTAAAATCTTCAATGGGTTCTTTGTTTTGTTGAGAACTTGGCCTTCGACAACTTGCCAGTCCAGAGTTATTTCAGACAAAGGCAGAGGAATGTAGCTTCTGGCTTCAAACCTGACAGCTGATTCCAGTTCTTTTGCGGACATAGGCGGCAACTCAAAACTGGTGAAAAAGCTTGAAAAATCGGGTATGGAAAAATTAACTGCTCTGCTTTGCATGCCTGCCTCTCTTAAAATGGCTTTTATAGCTCTTGCCATCTGTTGATTTGAAAGTAAAAGAACGTCTCGTCGGACAGAAGGTGTTTTAATCTCGCCGTAGTTATCCAACTGAATGCCTTTTCCCCTGCGGCCAAGCTCAAGCAATTTGATGGCGGAAGTTCCGATGTCTATGCCCAAAAAACTTCTCGGGGTTTTTTTGAACTTGAATTGAAACCAAGCCATAAAGTATTATATCATATACAATAACAATAAAAAGGGGTATGTGGATAAAAAATTTTGTCATCACTCTTCTCTTTCCAAAATTCTGCATAAATTGTCAAAGAGAAGGGGCGTATCTTTGCGAGGACTGCTTCTCGCTGATTGATTTTTTGCCTTATTCCCATCAAAAATTTAAAAATCTATCCGGGCTTCTTTGTGCAGTTCCATATCAAAATTTTATAATAAAAAAACTAATCGTGCAATTTAAGTACGAACCATTTGTTAAGGAGCTGGCAGGCACTTTGGCTTCTTTAATTATACACAATCTTAAGCGAACAGAAAATCCCCTCTTAAAAGTTGCCACGGGGTTAAAGCCCGGGACAACTTTTATTGTGCCAATACCTTTGAGCAAGAAGCGGCTAAAAGAACGCGGATTCAATCAGTCAGAAGAAATCGCCAAAGAGTTATCCAAGTTTTTAGAAATTCCCATGGCAAGCAATGTTTTGCTAAAAATAAAAGAAACTCTGCCTCAAGTGGAGCTGTCGAAAAATGGAAGAGAAGAAAATATCAAGGGAGTTTTTGTTGTCAGAATAAAGGACCCAATAAAAGAGAAAAATATTTTACTTGTTGATGACGTTCTTACTACCGGCTCAACTCTAGCTGAAGCGGCTCGCTGCTTGAAAGACGCGGGAGCGAAACATGTTTGGGGAATAACAGTAGCCAGAGAATAAATTTCGGCGGAGGGTAGAGGACTCGAACCTCTAAGGGCTTACGCCCGCCGCTTTTCAAGAGCGGTGCCATACCATTAGGCGAACCCTCCTTAAAAGCGGAGGAGGTGGGATTTGAACCCACGAAGGGATATTACTCCCTTAGCACGTTAGCAATGTGCCGCAATGAACCGGGCTATGCGACTCCTCCTCTATCAGCTTTAGTTTACTTGACTCCAAGCATTAATTCAAGCCTCAATCGCCAACCATCATCATCCTTACTAATTACACCATGGTGTAATTTATAATGTTAGATTCCGAAAAATCTTTTAATTAAATTATCGTTTTCTAATCTACTAACTTCTAAAACTTGAATTTGTCTTTTATCTAACCCAAGAAATTCTTGCAAAAGTTTTATCTCTTGCTCACAATCAAAAGCATGAAGCCAAACGCTTTTCTGGAGAGCGTAAAACCCCCATTCTTTTAGCTTCCTCCGCAGAATATCGCGAATTGCTCGCGAACCATGAGGAACATCAAAAATAACTAATCGGTATTTTTTATCCCATTTTTTAGGCCTTTCAATTTCCAAATCGTCTATTTGGTATTTTCCGGCTCGCTTTTTCCCCTCTTTGGTAAGAGCAATTCTAATATCGTGTCCTTCTCTTTTTAGCTCAATCAGTCCTTTTCTCTTTAAATAGTAAAAGGTGGAGCTGGCTTTGGTCTTAGATAGCTCTTTTTTAATCTTGGAAATATTTTTAGTCAACTGATAGGCAAAGTAAGGGGAAGATGCCGCAATGTAAACAGCCCCTGCTAAAAGTAAATACTTTAAAATCTCCTTTGAATAATATTTTGCCTTTATTCCTGTTACCTTCCTCATCGTGAATAATTACACCATTGTGTATTTTATAAGGGAGTTATTGTTTAAGTTTATGAGGAAATAGGGCTGATGTCAAGTTGAATTTTTGAGAAAGTGTGTTATCTTTAGAGGTAATACTGCCCTCGTAGTTTAATGGATAAAGCGGGAGCTTGCGGAGCTCCAGATAGAAGTTCGATTCTTCTCGAGGGCACTATGGATTTAAATACTCCTGTTGAGGAAATTACGAGAGTCGGGCCTCAATATCAGAAACGCTTGAAGCGCCTTGGTATAAAAAGTGCTCGCGACATTATCTTCCATTTTCCTCACCGTTATGAGGATTTTTCAAATCTGATACCCATTGCCAAGGCTGAAGTTGGCGGTCCTTTTTCTTTTCAAGGAGAAATTCTAAATATTAAGAATATCTTTACTTTCAGAAAAAGAATGGTTTTAACTCAGGCAGAAATATCTGACGGCACCGGAAAGCTGAAAGTAATTTGGTTTAATCAGCCGTATTTAATTAACACTTTTAAAAAAGGGGGTTATGTTTGCCTAGCAGGAAAAATTACCAAAAAGGGTAGCGTACAGTATTTATCAAGCCCGGCATATGAAAAAATACATTCTGAGTCAGGAATTACCAACGACGAATTAACTCATACCGGGAGATTGATTCCTGTTTATCCTGAGACAGAAGGCCTGTCTTCTAAATGGCTTAGATTTATCGTCAAACCGGTTCTGCGCCAGTTAAAAGATAATATCTCAGACGCTCTTCCGGAAAGAATAAGGCGGAAATTTAACTTCTTGCCTATTAAAGAAGCTATTTGGCAAATCCACTTTCCTGAGGCCTTGGAGTTGGCAGAATTGTCAAAAAGACGCTTCGCTTTTGAAGAACTATTTAATCTTTCGCTTTTTGTTCTCAGGGAAAGAATGAAACTGGCAAAAGAAAAAGCGCTTCCCATCCCCTTAAATTTGGAGCTGGTAAAAGAGTTTATCCTTTGCCTGCCTTTTAAGTTAACAAATGCTCAAAAAAAGTCGGCCTGGCAAATTTTAAAGGACCTACAAGAACCCAAACCCATGAACCGGCTTTTGGAAGGAGACGTTGGTTCTGGCAAAACAGTCGTAGCTGCTATGGCGGCTTTGAACACAATCAAAGCAGGATATCAGGTGGCCTTTATGTCCCCGACAGAAATTTTATCCAGACAGCATTATGGAACATTTCGCCAACTTTTGCGCGACTTTAAGGTAAGAATCGGGCTTATAACCGGCAAAGAAAAAACAAAGGGAGAATTTGATATTTTAGTCGGCACCCATGCTTTGATTCAAGAGGGTGTGAAGTTCAAAAATTTGGCGCTGGTCATTGTTGATGAGCAGCACCGCTTTGGAGTAGAACAAAGAGCTAAGCTATGCAAGCAACCAGAATTTATTCCTCATTTGCTTTCTATGACCGCCACCCCCATCCCCCGCACCTTGTCTTTAACCTTGTACGGCGACCTTGATTTGTCGGTTCTTGATGAAATGCCTTCAGGAAGAAAAAAAGTAATTACAAAAATAATTAGGCCGCAAAACAAAAAAGAGGCCTATGATTTTATAAGAGAGAAGGTAAAAGAAGGCAGCCAGGTTTTTGTGATTTGCCCGAGAATAGAACCAAGCCCCAGAGCAGAGTTAGGTTTGGGGCAGGCCAGTCAACAAGAGTTAAGTTGGCTTGACGTGAAGGCGGTCAAGGAGGAGCATGAAAAGCTGTCAAAAGAAATTTTCCCGGAATTAAAAGTTGCTATGCTGCACGGCAAAATGAAAACCAGAGAGAAAGAAGATATAATGATGGACTTTAAAGCAAAGAAAATTGATATCTTGGTTGCTACCTCGGTTGTTGAGGTTGGCATTGATGTGCCAAACGCCACCGTAATGATGATTGAAGGAGCTGAAAAATTCGGTTTAGCCCAACTCCACCAGTTCCGGGGCAGAGTGGGGAGAGGAAATCACCAGTCATATTGTTTTTTGTTTACTGGGACCACTGGAGTCGTGTCCAACAGGCGCTTGAAAGCATTTATCAGTTTAGACAATGGTTTTGAGTTGGCAGAAAAGGACTTGCTTCTCAGAGGGCCAGGGGATTTTCTCGGCCAAAGACAGTGGGGCATTCCAGATTTAGCCATGGCTTCCCTTGCCGATGTTTCCTTGGTTGAAAAAGCCAGAAATGAAGCCAAAGAAATTTTACAAGAAGACCCAGAGCTTGCCAAATATCCTCTTTTGCAAGAGAAATTAAAAGAGTTTAGGGATAGAATACACCTAGAATAAATTTTTAATTATCAATTTTCAATTTTTTCTGGCTTTTTCGGTGGGCCAAAAACCCGCATATTTGCCCAGCAGCCATCTTGTTTGCGCCTCAAGGGCTGGTATTGAGGAGAAAAAAATCATCAGTACAGGAATCAAAAGCCAGCCCAGAGCGAAAAACAAATATCTCCATTTTCCATAGCTTTCTGGCCTTGGCGGCAACAACAAAAAACCGAAATAAACGGAAAATACCAAACCCAGCATACTGAATGTTAGAATGAAACTTGTTGTTTTTGGAAGATTGTAAGAGAGAAGGGTTTGAGAAAACTCTCCCCCGCCCAAAAATAGTGGCAACCAGCCCAAAAGAAATATTAAAAGCGGAGCTACTGCCCAGGAAAAATGCCCGTCAATAACTTCAAACCCCAGGGAAAGTTTTTTAGAAGTCGGAATTTTTTTGTTTCTTAAAAAATGGAAGAGAAAATAGGGAATTTCTCCTGCTCCGTAAGCCCATCTTTTTTGCTGCCGGTAGATGTTAACTGCGGTGCTGAAAATATTCTTGGAAACGTTGGCGTCCATTGACAAAGGATAGTAAAGGGGCAAAACCCTGTAATCGCCGTCATATTTAAAAAAGCATTGCCAAAAGATTCGCGAATCATCGGAAATAACATTGGTTTGTTTAAAACCAACTTCGACCAGAGCCTGAAAAGAAATAGAGTGCGAAGAAAAAGTGATTAACTTATCTGGTCTCTCTTGGTTCATGGTATGCCAGAAAGTCGCGGAGAAGGCAAAAATCTGGGAAAAAAGAGGCGCCTGCCAAATGTTGTTTATGTAAAGAGGAATTGGCTGATAGGAGCTTTTGGTGGGTTTTGCTTGCGTCAAGTAATGCCAGGTTAAGCAACTAAAATATTTTGGAAAGGCCTGGGTATCTGCATCAAAGGAGGATACAATAATATTCTGGTAGGGTATTTTTAGAGGGTCAATTATTTGCTCTTTTGCTTTCTTTGCGGCCCAGGACTCATTTGAGCCATGCCCTGCAATCTCTCCTGCTAAATTAGCAGGATGATTAGCGATTAAAAGTTTAAAAAAATTGGCAGCAAATTCTTTTTCAATTTCTTTGGCCACAGTTTCTGCGCTTTTACCTGCTGCCTCTTCTTGACCCAAGGCAACTATTATTTTGTCTTTTGGATAATCTGTTCTTAACAAAGCTAAGAAGCTCTCTCTGATGACTTCTAAGGGCTCTTTATACATCGGAAGAATAACCAAGTGGTAGATCTCTTCCCAATTTTTGATTCCTAATTTCTTATTCCTGATTCCTAATTCATTAAGTTTCCCGAGCCAATCAGTTTTTTCATGCTCCCGCATTTTTTGATAACCTGCCCTAAGGTGAAATGAAAGATAAATCGAGCGAAATAGCCAGTACAAAGCAAAAAAAATGATAAAAACAGAAATCCACACAGGCCTTCTCCAAGACAAAAAAGCAACTAAAAAAAGAGTTCCCCAAGCCAGGGAACCAGGCAACATTTCCAAGGAACGGTAAAGCATTCTTTCCTTCCTGTTTTCAATGTCTAAAGCATTCCCTATTTTTTGGTAATCAGGCTCCATTCTCAACTACTTCAAAACATTCCTTACTTTTTCAATAATCTCCCCTGGAGTAAAATGCGCTTTAATCAGATAATCAGTTGCTCCCAATTTTAAGCCCCTGTCCACATCTTCTTTTTGCCCGAGATTGGATAGGATAATTACGGGAATTTTTGCCACAGAAATGTCTTCTTTCATTTTTGACAAAACCTCAAAACCGTCAATGCCCGGCAGAATTAAGTCAAGCAAAACAAGATCAGGGTTCTCTGCTTTTATTTTTTTAAATCCTTCTTCTCCATCCACCGCCTCTGAGGCCTCATAACCTTCTCTTTCAAGTTTTCTCGCAATCAACTCTCTCAAAAATTTATCGTCTTCTATAATCAAAATCTTTTTCATATTAAATAAATGTTGATTCTACCCTCTAAGGGCTACTTCCCTATTTGGTTAACGACCTTATTAATCACTTCTTGGGGGTCAAATTCTGTCTTAATCAACCAGTCCTTGGCGCCCAAACTTTGGGCTTTGTCAATTTCCACCGGCTGGCCTGAGTTGGAAACGACAATAACGGGAATTTTCTTTAGTTCTGGTTCTTTTTGCATTTCCTCCATAACCTCAAACCCGCCGAGTTTTGGCATAATGATGTCAAGCAAAACAAGGTCGGGTCTCAACTGCATCATTATTTTCAAGCTCTCTTCGCCGTCTCTGGCGACTGAAACCTCATAACCTTCTTGGGTTAGTTTTTTCTGCAAAAGATTAAGGATAATCTCTTCGTCTTCTACCAGCAAAATCTTTTTTTTCATAGTGTATTATATTATATTTATTGTTTAACTGGCAAGGTGAAATAGAAAGTTGAGCCCTTGCCCTCTTTTGATTCAAACCAGATTTTGCCGCCGTGCGCCTCAACTATATTTTTAGCAATAAAAAGTCCAAGACCCGTGCCCTCTGTTTCCATTCTAATAACATTAGCTCCTCTGAAAAATTTGCTGAAAATCCTTTCCTGCTGGTCCTTGGGGATCCCTACCCCCGTATCTTTTACAGAACATTCTATTTCTTTTTTATCATATTTCAAAGAAACGGTCACCTCGCCGCCCTTTGGGGTATAGCGCAGGGCATTATCAAGAAGGTTTTGCACAGTCAAATCCATTTTTTCTGCGTCAATTAAAACTTTGGGCAGGGGCAAGTCCTGGCTTTTAAACTCAAAGTGAATTGCCTTTCTGTCTATTTCCGCTTTATAAGAGTTTACCACGGAAAGGATGACATGTTCAAGACTTGCCAATGTGGACTTGTAAATATACCTTCCTTCTTCAATCCTGGTAACGTCCAGCAGGTCGTTAATCAAAGATATCATTCTTTCATTAGATTGATAAGTCTTTTCAAGAAACTCCTCTTGTTCTGCGGTTATATCTCCAAGCTCTCTGTCCAGCATTATTCTTAAAGTCCACTTAATGACCGATAAAGGTGTTCTTAGCTGGTGAGCGGCCAGAGAGACAAATTCTGTCTTCATTTTTTCCACCATTTTCTCCCTGGTGACATCGTGTAAAATAACCAGGGTGCCGAATTCTTCTTCCTCTTTCAGCATGGGAATCGCCGTTATCTCCAAAACCAGATTTTCTTTAATGTTAAGCTCTTTTCTGAACGCTCTTGCATCTTCTTCCCTTAATAAAGCAACAACGGGTGAAATCGCAGGGTGCGAAACCAAATCAAAAACCGTTTTCCCCGTTAGATTTTTTCCTTTCAAATTTAAAAGCTTTTCAGCCTGCGGATTGATTAAAGAAAGTTTATTTTCAACGTCAAAAACCAAAAGTCCGTCGGCGAAATTGGTGATTATTGCCTGGGTTTTATCTTTTTCTTCTAAGGCTTCTTTCCGCGCCTCCTCAACATCTTCTAAAATGTTGATTAGTGCTTTTCTCGACTCTTGAACGTCCTCCAGCGTATTCATCAAATCATTTCTTGATTTTTCCAATTCTTTGGTTCTTTCTTTGACTTTACCCTCCAAGCTCGCAGCTAACTGCTTTAACTCTCTGGTTCTGGCTTCAACCCTTGTTTCAAGGCCGGCTTTGGCGGCTTCCAGTTCTTTGGTTCTTTCTTTGACTTTACCCTCCAAGCTCGCAGCTAACTGCTTTAAC
>CAYJRW010000002.1:24750-41377 GCA_964372865.1 uncultured Candidatus Saccharibacteria bacterium
TCTCTGGTTCTGGCTTCAACCCTTGTTTCAAGGCCGGCTTTGATATCCTCTAACTCTCTTGTCCTTATTTCTAAAGCTGACTTTGACCTGTCCAAATCCGTCTGGGATCTCTTTAAGTTGTCTGTTGTTTGCGAAAGTCGCAGGTAGCCGGCAAAAAGAATTAAGAGAAATAAAACCTCTGTGCCAAAAGTCAAAATAGCCACTAAAAACATTCGCCATTGAGCCCTAAAAACATCAGTTAAAGGAGCTTCCGCCACTACTCCCCAACCGCCTCCAATTTCAAGAGGCAAAGCAACGGCAAAAACATTATCTCCTTCAAAATTTTTGTATTCTTTACCAGGTTCAAAAGTTGAGGATTCTCTGCCCGAAAGCACTTCTCTTATGATATCCCTGTCAAGCATGTTGATTCTTTTCAGAACCAAAGACAGGTCGGGATGAGCTATAAGAAAGCCAGAACTGTCAACAACATAAATCAAGCCCCTCTCCCCGACACTAATTTGAGATACCACTTCTATCATAAATCTCGTTCTTATGTCGGCGGTCACTGCCACAATCTCTTTTTCAAAAAGCTCGTTTTTCAGACCTAATGGCAACGCCATTGTTATTAAATACTCTCCTTTTTCTGAAACAAAAACCGGACTAAGGTAGGGTGTTTTTTCTGCTTGAACATGCTGGAAAGCTGGGTCTTGGTCTTTCGAGCGCAAATCAGCTTCGGTCACCAGGAAGGTTCGCTCTTCTCTGAATAATTCCCGGCCTGAAACGTCCAAAACCGCAACAGATTCTATTGCCTGGTTTTCCCGCAAAGCCCGCGAGATGTGCTCCTTTATTTGCCGGGGATTGGTCACAATCGCAAAAGCAAGATTTTCAATGGCCTGCTGACGCCCAGAGATGGATTCTCCTATCTGGTTTCTGGCATCTGAGGCAAAGCTGGAATACAATTTCAAGACGTCAGCGTCAAGCTCCCTCTTTGTGGGCAAAAACCAAAAAGCATTGACCGCAAAGAGCACCGATATTAATAAAAGTAAAAAAGCCAGGCGCTCCCAAGTCAAAAGCGACTTTATATTGCTAACTTTTTTGCCTAAAAAAATTTGCTTCACTTTTTGCATCACCGGATAATTCTTGTGGCTTTGGACAAGGACTCTGCAGGTATTGTTAAGCCAAGCGTGTCAGCGGTTTTGAGGTTGATGATGAATTCGAAGCCCTGTGGCAGCTCTATTGGAATGTCCCCGGGATTTGCACCTTTCAAAATTGCATCAGCCAATCTGGAAGCCTGCTGCCCAATTTTGTAGTAATCGGCGCCGAAACTCATCAATGCTCCCAATTCCGCATCTCTGACGTTAATACTGGAAAGAGGCACTTTTTTTTCAAGCGACAGGGCTATTATTTCGCTGAGAAGAGAGCCGCTTACCGCATCGGTAGCACGAAAGATGGCATCGCCCTCCTGAAACTGAAATCCTTCAAGGAACGCCTGCAGTTCGTCGCGGTTTTGAACACGCAATTCTTCCAGCTTCAAACCAAGGGATAGAGCGCTGGCTCGCAGATTCTCAACACCAGTCGTGGCCGGGTCAGACCAGCCAAAAATAATCCGCCTCAATCCAGGGAGCATCTCCTGAAACAATTCCAGGCGTTTTGAAACAACAACTTCGTTATAAGGAGTAATGCCAGTGATATTGCCGCCTGGGCGCTGTATATTTTCCACCAACCCTACCGCAACCGGATTTGAAATCACGCCAAAGACCACAGGCACATCAAGCTGACGCTCTTTCGTTACTTCTTTGGCGGCTCTTCCTGCCAAAACCCCCATCACATAAATCAAGTCAACATCCTGCTCTATAAAGTTTTCTATCTTTGCTTTTGTAGAAGGCAAGTCGCGCCCTACTTCGTCAATCAGGTATCTTACATTTTTCCCCTCCTCGTATCCATGCTTTGTCATCGCATCCACAAAACCAGACCAAGCTGGATCAAGCGAAGGAGGATTTCGCAAAATGCCTATGGTATAAACTCTATCTTGAGTTCCAAAGGGCACAAAAACTGGATATCCGGACATAAAATAATACCATGCGCCTGCAACCACAAAAGCTGCAACAATTAAAGCTAAATATTTTTTATCCATATTTTCATTGTTAATTTACCTGTCCGACCTTTTTTAATCCAAGGCGCAATTTCACGCCCTCAAATTCAATATATTTTGAGGCGGTTAAACCTTTACTTCCCTTGCCGTTAAAAAAAAGTTTATCGGCAAAGGTTTCGCGCAGGATAATTTTTTTATTTTTTTCTAAAATTTTGGTCAACGACGGCTCCCCCGAGTAACTAATCAAAATCTTATCTTTAGGAGCCAAGCCTGCTTTTTTTCTCATTTCCTGAATATTGCGGATAACTTCTCTGATTATGCCTTCTTCTTTCAGCTCAGCTGTAATTTTCGTATTCAATTCTAAGGTCTTGCCAAAAGTAATTTTCTTGACATTGACTTCGTTTTTAATAAGTTCCAACAACTCTTTATCCTTTCGCAATTCATAATTCGCAATGCGCAATTCATCTAACGGTTGCCTAACTTTAATTTTGTATTTGGCCCTTTCAGCAAGCGCCTGAGCCACCACTTCTCTAACTTTCCTCATTTTCTCTTCTAACTTTTTATTAATCAAATTTTCATTTACTTTGGGCCAATCGTATAAATGTATGGACTCTGGCATTTTTTTTTGCCGTATGTCTTGATAAAGTTCCTCGCTGAAAAAAGGCATTACGGGAGCTGTCAGTTTAAGCAGATTCAAAAGGACATAATATAATGTTGAAATCGCGTATTTTCTGTCTTGAGAAGTATTCGTTGCATGTAAGCGCTTTCTAGAACGTCTGATATACCAGAGTGATAAATCCTCAACAAAAAATTTTTCAATTGCCAAAACCGCTCCTGCAGGATCATAGCTATCCAAACTTTTAGCCGCATCTTTTGCCAACTGGTTAAATCTCAACAGAATCCATGCATCCAAAAGATTTTTGCTTTTTGACGCATTTATTAAAGCAGGGACCTCTTTTTTATCTGTATATGTTTTGAAGAAAACAAAACAATTTTGCAGCGTCAAAAGCGTTCTCTTTACCTCGTCTAAGGCTTTCCAACCGAACAATAAATTGTATTCCGGGTTCTGCTTAGCGTACATCCAGCGCATTGGATCAGCTCCTGTTCTTTCAGCAGCTTCATTAAATTCAATGGCGTTTCCTTTGGATTTGTGCATTTCTTCTCCTGTTTCGTCCCTGACAGAAGCGTAACCAAAAATTGTTTTGACTGGCGCTTTGTCTACCATAACCTGACTCATTACGATAATCGAGTAAAACCAGTTCTTAAACTGGCCGGGAAATGATTCGCAAACCAAATCGGCCGGAAACCATTTTTTATCCATTGTTGAAAAAGGAACAATTCCAGCGTCAAGCCACGGATTGCCAACATCTGGAATCCGAGAAGATTCCTCGCCGCATTTTGCACATTTAATTTTAACCTTATCTACCCAGGGCCGATGAGGAGAGTGCCCCGAAAACTCATTCCAACCTTCAACCGCTCTTTTCTTTAACTCCTCTTTTGAACCGATAACTTCAGAATTGCCACAGGTGCATTCAAAAATTGGCAGAGCCAATCCCCAATACCTTTTTTTGGAAATAAGCCAGTCCTGCATATTTTTCAACCAATCCAGTTCTCGTTCCAAACCAAAGCTTGGTATCCAATTGATTTTTTTTGCGCTTGCCTGCAGAGGCTTGCGCAATTTATCCATGGAAATATACCACTCATCAACTACCCGCCAGACCAGCTCGGTTTTGCAGCGCCAGCAGGCAGGGTATCTGTGTTCATACGATTCAATTTTAAAAACAAAGTCCTTCCTAGAAGTCAAATAATCCAAAATTATTTTTGGGTCTTTTTTAGCATTCTTGCCGGAGAACTCACCCAGCCCCTGTAAATAATTTGCTTCCTCGTCAATTACTTCAATTAAAGGCAAGCCCAATTTTTTGCCAAGCTGAAAGTCCTCTTGCCCGGCAGAAACCGCCGTGTGCACAAGTCCGGTTCCTTCTTCCGTTGTAATCGGCATGATTCTTTTGTCTGTGGCAACTACAAGATGAAATGTTTCAGAAAAGCGGGAAGCCACTTCTTTTACTCTGGGCAAATTATCAAAAGCGAAAGAATATCTTAATCCGACGAGTTCCCTGCCTTGTGCAATTTTTACGATTTTGGCGTTTTCCCCGAAAATTTTTTCTACTAAATCCTTCGCAACCCAGTTTTTAAATCCGTGCGAATCTTCAACCAACGCATAACTCAAATCCTTATCAACGGCAATGACAATGTTGGCGACTAAAGTCCATGGAGTGGTCGTCCAAACCAAAAGATATTCGTTCTGCTTGTCGAAAATCGGCAACCTGAAGTAAATAGATTCATGGATAACCTCTTTGTATTCCTCTGTTAAAATTTCATGTTGGGAAATGGCCGTTCCGCATCTCGGACACCAGGGAACCGAGTCCCTTCCTTTGTATAAATACCCTTTCTGCCAGCATTTTTTTAAAAAGTGCCAAATGGCATAATTATTTTCATCAGACATTGTGTAGTAAGAATTAGGCCAATCCATCCACTGGCCCAGGCGAATTGACTGCTTTGTCTGCACCGCAGAAAACTTGCGCACTCTTGCTTTGCATTTTTCTACAAATTTATCTATTCCGTAGTCCTCAATATCTTTTTTTGTTTTAAAGCCGAGTTCTTTTTCCACTTCAACCTCAACCCAAAGACCCTGGCAATCAAAACCATTCTGGAATCTCTGGTCAAAGCCCCTCATGGCTTTATATCTTTGGAAAAGGTCTTTGTAAGTTCTGCCCCAGGCATGGTGCACTCCCATGGGGTTGTTGGCGGTAATAGGCCCGTCCAAAAACGACCAGCGCTTTTTGCCCCTGATTTTTTTTCTGAGTTTTTCAAAAATCTTATTTTTCTCCCAGAACTTTAATATTTTCTCCTCTATTTTGGGTAAATTAAGTTCCATATAGTTTTATAACCTCGCCAACTTTTATGTAACTTCTGTCTTTTTCCTTTAGCATTTTTTCTGGTGACCACTTTCTGACGGCCCCTTCCAAAAGCCACAAAGGGTCTCCGTGGCTGACAATTAAAATTGTTCTGCCTTTGTGTTTCTTATCAATTTCTTTCAAAAAATTAAGCATTCTTTTCTGGCAGTCATACCAGCTTTCGCCGCTTTGAGGCCCCACTAAAAATCTTTTTTGGGAATGTTTTGGAAAGCGCTTATAAAATGCACCTTTCTTACCCCCTTGATATATCCCCAGATTTACGTCTCTCAATCTTTTGTCGAAATTAATGGTAACACCTAATGCCTTTGCTACAATTTTAGAAGTTTGCCTAGTTCGGAAAAAATCAGAGGAAAAAATCAAATCAATTTTTCTACCCTTGAATTTCTGAGCTGCTTCCTTTATTTGTATTTCTCCTCTTTTTGTCAGCTTTATCTTCGGGCTATCTAACTTAGGATATGTCCACTCCTTCTTTTTTGTCTGCCAATCTGTCTGCCCGTGCCTTAAAATGTAATAGTTATTCTTTAATTTTAGCATTTTTCAATTTATCAATTTTTGCTGCCATTATGAAGTCGTTTTCCGAAAGGCCACCAATGACGTGTGTATATAATTCAAGATTTACTCGATTATAAAAAATAGAAATATCTGGATGATGTTGCTCCTCTTCCGCCAACTTGGCAATTTGATTTACAAAGACCATTGCATCTTTAAAGTTTTTGAACTTAAAATTCTTTTTTATCTTTTTGTTCCCAAGCGCTTCCCAATCTTCAACTTGAAGCAAATATCCCGAAATATCGTCAGTCCCCAAAGGATTTTCATACCCTTCACAGGGAATACATTTTTTTTGATAAAGTAATGCCATAATTACATCTTTTCCGAGGCGGAAATCCCCAATAGATTTAACGTATTCCCCAAAACAACTTTAGCCGCCGAAATTAAAGACATTCTTGCCTTGGTCAATTTTTTGTCTGCCGAAATAACCTGGCAATCCCGATAAAACTGGTGAAAGAATTTGGCTAAATCAACGGCATATTGCGGAATTCTCTGAACCTGGCAATCCTTTGCCGTATCCTCAACAATCTCCGGAAAACGAATAAGCTGTTTAATAAGAGAAAGTTCTGACGGATGATTCAATAATTTTGAAATTTGACTTATAATTTTGATGGTCGCTGAATACTTCGTATTCATCTCCCGCCTCGCCTCGCTGGCGCGAGGTTCAGCTTTTGAGTTTTGATTTTTGATTTTTTTTAAGATGCTGCAAATCCTGGCGTGGGCGTACTGTACGTAATAGACCGGGTTTTTCTCTGACTGCTCTCTTGCCAAATCCAAGTCAAAGTTTAAGTGGGTCTCCAAGCTTCTTGCCAAAAATAAAAATCTGGCAACGTCCAAACCGACATCGTCTATCAGTTCTTCTATTGTTACATAAATTCCGCTCCTCTTTGACATTCTAATCTCTTTGCCTTTAGCAATAAGCCGAACTAACTGCAAAATAAGAATAACTATGTCCTCTTTCTTGGCCCCCAAGGCCTCTGCCACAGCTTTTACCCTGCCAATATAGCCATAATGGTCTGCACCCCAGAAAAAAAACAATTTTTTAAAACCTCTGGCGAATTTATCTTTCAAATAAGCTATGTCAGACAAAAGATAAGTTGCTTGGCCATTTTCCTTAATCAAAACTCTGTCCTTATCGTCGCCAAACTGGCTTGATTTGAACCACAAAGCGCCCTCTTCTTCATAAACCAAATTTTTCTTTCTTAGAAAATCCAGGGCTTTTGAGGTCTCTTTTTTTTCATGCAGCTTTCTTTCCGAGACCCAAGAGTCAAACTTAATCCCCATTTTCTTGACTGCCGGTTTTATCATATCTTCCAAAATAATTTTTGCCGCTTTTGCACCAATCTCATCTGCCGTATCAGATAAGGTGGGTTTCAATCTTTTTCTCAATTCATCAACATATTCTCCTTTGTAAACAGCCTGTTCGTTTCCAAGAATTGAGTGTCCTAATTTAATTATTTGCGCTCCACGGTCATTAATATAATATTCGCGACTAACTTTAAAACCAGCTTTTTCCAGAACGTTTGACAAGCAATCGCCCCAAAAGCCTCCTCGGCCATTTCCCAAAGTTATTGGACCTGTTGGATTGGCTGAGATAAATTCAACATTAACTTTTTGGCTTTTGCCAACTTTAAGCTGGCCGAATTTTTCGCCGCGTTGCAAAATCTCCCCAACTTGCTTTTGTAAATAATCTTTTGAAAGGAAAAAGTTGATAAATCCAGGCCCGGCCGCCTCTATTTTTTCAAGCAATGGCGATTTTAATTTCTTTACAATTTCCTGCGGGTTTTTCTTTAGTTTCAAGGCGATATTTGTGGAATAATCGCCGTGCTCGGGGTTCTCGGGCTTCTCCAAATAGATATCTTTTAGGCCTGTAGCTTTCTCAACTAACTTTATAATTTCTTGCCGAACCATAATTATATTTAAGCTTATCTCATTTTTTGCTAAAATGGAAGAATGAAAGTTTTTGCTGAAAATAAAAAGGCGTATTTTAATTATCAAATTCTCGAGAGGTTTGAGGCGGGGATTTCTTTGATTGGCCAGGAAGTGAAGTCAATAAAAACAAGAGGCGTGAATTTGGCTGGTTCTTATGTGGTTTTAAGAAACAATGAGACGTTTTGGATTGGCGCTAAAATATCGCCATATCAGCCAAAAAATGCACCTCCTGACTATAATCCTGAACGTTCCAGAAAACTTCTTTTGAAAAGGGCAGAGATTAAATACCTCATCGGCAAATCACAACAAAAGGGCTTGACTTTAATCCCCTTGAAATTATATACTAAAGACGCCAAGCTCAAGCTTGAATTCGGGCTAGCTAGAGGAAAGCGAAAGTTTGACAAGCAAGAATTAATCAAAAAAAGAGAGGCGCAAAGAGAGATAGAAAGAGAATTAAAATTACGGGGATGAGAAAAGCATAGATGAAAGAACTTTTTAAAATATGCAGGCTGAGTGTGCTGGAATCTCATTAAACTTCCAGCAAATAGAGTAAGTGCCAACTTATTCAAAAGACCCGCTTTAGCTTTAGCTTAGAGCGGCATCTGCTCTGCTGATTCTCGATGGGCAGAAGTGGGTGTGATATTATCGAGAGAGAATAGTTCTTTTTTGTCTCAGGGACTATTTTAAAAGACAGAGACAATAGTGGTGCCGGACTTTCTGTTTCTTTCTGGCATTTCAAAAACCGAAACAGAAAAAGCCTGTAGAATTATTTTAAGAGGACTTTCAGACGCGAGGGCAGTACTCGCCATCTCCACCTCCACCAAATTTTGCTGAGAAAACCATTAGTCAACAATCAAATAAGGGCTTTTGAGGTAAGAGTCATTGACGAAACCGGAAAACAGGTTGGAGTTATATCTCTCAAAGAAGCGCTCAAGTTAGCTCAAGAGCGCAATTTGGATTTAATTCAGGTGACAGAAAAAGTAGAACCGCCTGTTTGCAAGATAATGGATTACGGCAAGTATCTCTACTCTCTCTCAAAGAAAGAAAAAGCGGCCAGACCAAAAATGGCTGGCGGCATAAAAGGAATTCGTTTGGGATTCAACATCTCTCCGCACGACTTGGAAACCAGAGCTCACCAGGCCGAAAAATTTTTGAAAAAAGAGCAGAAAATCAGGGTGGAGTTGCCCCTCAGAGGAAGAGAGAAAGCCATGGGAGAGTTTGCCAAAGGGAAAATAGCTCAATTTATGGAAATTCTTGGGAAATTAGTGCCAATAAAAGTTGAAAGGGAATTGAAAAGGGAACCGCGGGGTTTTACAATAATAATCGCAAAGCAATAAGATGAAAACAAGGAAGTCAATACTAAAACGTTTCAAAATAACCAAAAGCGGTAAAGTACTTAGGAGACCAACCGGACAGGACCATTATCTTGCAAAGAAATCTGGAAAAAAAATAAGAAAATTGCGAAAATTGGTTGAGGTTTCAAAGTGGGAAGCAAAAAAAATTAAAAAATTATTGCATGGTTAGGGTTAAACGGGGTAAAACTGCGCATAAAAGACGGAAGTATTTGTTAAGACATGCAAAGGGCTTTCGTTGGGGCAGAAAAGCAAAATACAGGCTTGCCAAAGAGGCCTTGTGGCATGCTTGGAGCTATGCCTACAGAGACAGGCGCACGAAAAAAAGAGATTTTCGGCGACTTTGGCAAACGCAAATTGCGGCTACTTCAAAGCGACTTGGCATTTCTTACAGCAAATTTATTTACGGCCTGAAAAAAAATAAAATTGAGCTTGACCGCAAGATTTTAGCTCAACTGGCGCAAAGTCGGCCAGAAATTTTCCAAAAATTAGCAGAAAAAATTAAGGGCTAAAAATAACCTTGCCATTTCTAATGGTAACGCTTTCTCTTTTTAACAGAGAGATTTTTTTATTTTGACCGCCACTATAACCGCCTACTTCATCGTTAGATCTTACAACGCGGTGGCAGGGAACTATTTTAGGATACGGATTTTTATTCAAAATATTCCCCACGGCCCGCCAGGCTTTTGAGCGTCCTGCCAATTTAGCTACTTCTTTGTAGGTTAAAACTTTCCCCTTAGGAATTTTCTTGACCACTTGGTAAACTTTTTTTTGAAAGAAAGTCATCGGCTTTTTTTAGAATTTCTTTGGCGTTTTTGAATAGCAATTTCACTAAAGCATCATCGTAAGGAAGCCATTCATAACCCAAATGCTCTTCTGATACTTTGACGTCTCTTGCTTTTGTTTTGGCCAAATAAAAAGTGACGAACTTCAAAATGTTTTTCCCCTGAAATCTGAAAAAGTATCTTATCCACTCTCTAAACCCTTCTACAAATTCAATGCCTTTTAATCCTGTTTCTTCTTCAACTTCTCTTCTTACCGTGTCTATTTCTTTTTCTCCTTTTTCAATATGTCCTTTGGGGAAATCCCAATAATCGCGAGACGCCTTTGCAGAAGAAGGATAATGAAGCAAAAGATAATAGATTGTATTATTTTCTTTTCTAAAAATTACAGCTCCAGCTGATTTTTCAACAGGCATTGTTATTTAAAAGATTTAAGTAATTTATCAAGCGGCCAAACATTGACTATGTTTTCTTTTTCGGCCCAGCCGCGACGGGCTTGCGCCACTCCAAATTCCATAAATCTTAACTGGTCTTTGTGGTGGGAATCGGTGTTAATCACCATCTTCACTCCAATTTCTTTTGCGCGCCGAATGTTTTGGTCTGACAAATCTAATCTTTCGGGGAAAGCGTTAATTTCCAGAATTGTGCCGGTTTCTTTTGCTGCTTTAAAAATTTTCTCCAAGTCAATCTGATATTCTTCGCGCTTTTTAATTAAGCGACCGGTTGGGTGAGCAATAATGTCAACATGAGGATTTCTCATTGCTGTTATCATTCTTTCTGTCATTTTTTCTTTTTCCATTTTGAAATTGGAGTGAATACCAGCAATCACATAATCCAACTTAGCCAGAGCTTCATCTTTAATGTCAATTGACCCATCGTTCATAATATTTGCCTCACAACCTTTTAGAATTTGGAATTTGGAATTTGGAATTTGTTTGGGATTTGTGATTTGGAATTTGTAATTTAATCTGTCTATTTCTTTGTTGCGCTGTTCCAATTGTTTCTCATTGAGCCCTTTTTCTATTCTCAAAAACTTTGTATGGTCAGCAATGCCGATGTACTCATACCCCATTTGTCTTGCCGCATCAGCCATCTGCTCAATTGAATTCGCTCCGCCGTCCCAATTAGAATGAGTATGTAGGTCTCCTTGAATGTCTCTTACCTCAATCAACTTTGGCAATTTTCCTTCCAAAGCCGCTTCAATCTCCCCTTGATTTTCCCTGATTTCTGGCGACATCCAAACCATTCCCAAAGCCCTGTAAATTTCCTCCTCTGTTTTTCCTGCAGTCATTTTTGGGCCGTGGAAAAGTCCGTATTCTGAAAGTTTCAGGCCCTTATCAATGGCAATTTTTCTGGTAACAATATTGTGTTCTTTGGAGCCCGTAAAGTACTGGAGGGCTGAACCATAGCTTTTCAAGGGCACAACTCGAATATCCATATCAAAACCGTCTTTCATTCTGACGGACGCTTTTGTTTTGCCTTTACCCCAAATTTTAACAACTCCCGGCAAAGAAACAAAAAAATCCATTACCTTCTCCGGATTTTTGGAAATTACCAAAAAGTCAGCGTCGCCAATGGTTTCTTTCATTCTCCTGATGGAACCTGCGTAATCTATTCTTTCCACTTCTTTTAAACTTTCCAGCCTTTCATAAATTTCTTTAACGCGAGGTAAAATCTCGCCCAATAAAAATCTGCCTTTGCTTCTTTTTAAAAATTCAATTCCCTCCAAAATGTTTTTTTCTGTTTTTTGACCGAAACCAAACAAAGGTGCAATTTTATGTTTTTTGGCTGCTTTCTCCAGCTCCTTTAAATTCCTGATTCCCAACTTTTGATAAAGAACTTTCACTTTCTTTGGCCCCAGTCCTTCCACCCGAATCATTTCTTCCATTTTAACCGGCGTTTTCTTTTTTAAATGCTGGTAATATTTTATTTTTCCTGTTTTGATGTATTCTTCAATCCTTTCAGAAATACCCTTACCAACCCCGGGAATCTTTTCCAAAGCGGCTCTGCCGCCTTTTTTATATATTTGGGCAACATCTTCCTCCAAGGTCTCCAGGGTAATGGCAGCTTTTTGATAAGCTTGGGGTTTAAAAGCAACTTCTTCCATTGCCAGAAAATCAGCAATCTCGTAAAAAATGTTGGCAATTTCCTGATTGTTCACATTATTTTGGCTTTGGAATTAAAATCACTTTTCCTTTTGGTAAAAGCCCTTCTCTGATTAAAATGCATAAAAGTGCCGAGATGACCCCAGAAATTCCCACCGCAATGAAGAGAGGTGTGAAACCAAAACTTTTAGCAATTATTCCGCCAATAACTCCGGCCACTCCTGCCCCAATCCCGAGCGCCGAACTGTCAAGAGCCCAGCTTTGCGCTTCTTTACCCTTGTCAATGTGTCTTGTAAAAATTCCGCCCCAGGCAGGAATGGCTGCTGCCATGCCCAGGGCGTGTATTGTCGTTAAAAGATAAATATGCCAGGGCAAACTAGCAAAAATAAGCCCGAAGGGGGTCGCGCTTGCCAAAAATGTGCCTCCAATTAAAAAATAAAGATCGTCCTTTTCTCCGTGATTTCTATCTAAATATTGGCCAATGGGTATTTGCAACAACGACTTTAAAATCCAGTACATGCCCACGGCAATTCCCGCTACCTGCGCGTCTCCTCCTTTGATGTTTTCCACAATGAAAATCGCCAAAATAGGCATCACCAGGCCCCAGCCAAAAAGCAGGATAAGGTCATAAAAAATTAAAACTTTTATAACCTTATTAATGGACTTTAACATACATTAGTAAAATTTTTGCTTCATTTCTTCAAGAAAATCAAGAATTAAAGGGTTGTCTGTCACCTCAAAAGTCCACTCCCAAAGAGGGGCCGCAGAAAAATTTTTATATTTTTTTTCATATAAAAGCCCTTGAAGCAACACCACTGCAACATTTAACTGTGAGAGAAAATAGCCCTCTGGCGAGCTTTTGGTTCTATACTCTTGCCACAGCCGAATAATCTCTTTTTTCAATTTTGGGTTTAACTTGGTAGTAAGTTTTTCCAAAGCCCTTTTTTCTTCCTTGTAGTCCTTAATAAAGATGCTTTTCTTTTCCTTTTTTGATAGGCGGACCATCCTCTTTAAAATTTCTTCTCTTTTTTCCCTGTCGTTGGTCAAAATCCTGTCATAAGGCGTAGTGTCGCCTGTATAGACGGCCGACAACTCGTGGCATAGAGCCATTTTTAAAAGCTTTTCCATGCTAAACTCTTTCCTGCTAGAGCCCAAAACCCAAGCAGCAACCCCTAAGGTAAAAAGGTGGCCTGCCACGGTCTCTGGATTTTTCACATTTCGAAGAGTCCAGTAAAGCCGGGGTATACCTTTTAGTTTATCCGCCAGCAAAATAAATTCCAGAATCGCCTCAAGACCTTTTTCCACCCTAATTTTTTTACCATAAAATTTTTTTTGAATAACTTCCAAAAAATCAAAAAGCAGAGGGTCTTCAACTATTTCTTCAGCCCATTCCCACCAGGTTGTCATCTCTTTAACGTCTTTGGTCCCAAAGTATTGAATTGATTGGATAAGTGTCTCTATTCGGTTTAGTTGATTAACGAATCTTCCCTCTCTGGAAATGCCTCTTTCGTAGTCAATCCATGACGAAAAAATCTCATTCTTTGTTCTTGGCGGAAGGCGCTTTAGTAATTTTAGCAGGGAGTCCTTTTCTTTTTTAAACTTATCCTGCCCTATTTTCTCTTTCTCTTTTCTGGAAAGGCGAGTCCATTTCAACAACATTCGTTTTCTTTTTTTTTGGTTTTTTGGCAAGCGGGGATAATAAAGGTTTGGGGTTATGTCTCCTGCATAGACCTCGCAAAAATCGTGGGAAATCGCGATTTTAACTGCCCTTTTAACGTTAAGGCCCTTTTTCTCAGCGAGCAACCATGCCATCATTGCCAAACCAAATGTATGACCGGCTATACTTTCAGGGTTTTTTACTCCTCTCCAGACCCAGCCAGTTCTCGGCACTTCTTTTAATTTATTTGTTTCAACTAAAAAGTTAAGGATGTTTTGCATGATAAAAAATATGCTCACCCAAAGTGAGCATATCACGTTTTTTCTGAGTTTTAAACACTAAGAAATCTGATATTTTACCTTCTTAATTCTGTACACCACGCTTATGGGAGAGGTGATGGTTATTTCTTCGCCAACTTTTCTGCCAAAAAGGGCTCGGCCCACAGGCGATTCAGAAGATATCTTGCCTTCGTAGGGATTGGCTTCCAAAGTTCCCACAAGCATAAACTCGTTAATATTGCCGTCTCGTTCTTCCAAAGTGACTGTAGCTCCCAGCCCGACAATGTTTTGTTTTTCTTTAGCCGGGATTTTAATCAATTCAACGTTTTTGAGGATGATGTCCAATTCTGCTATTCTCGTTTCCAAAAAACTCAAGTCCTCCTGAAAAGAAAGGTATTCAGGATTAACGTCTTCTGATTGCCAAATTTTGGGCACTCCGCCTGTAACCTTGGCTACGCGAAGAGCTTTTAAGTCCCTGTGCTCCCTTTTGATTCTTTCCAGTCCTTTTTTCGTTAGATAAAATTTTTGTTCTGTTGGCATTTTTTTTCAAAAACCCCTCGGTGAGGGGGTTATTTTTGAGCTTGAAAGTAATTAATTTCCTGCCTGGCCCCCCCCTCAACTAATAATTTTGACGTTCAAAAGGTCAAAATAGGCAATCATAAAAGTTCTTTTAATGAAAGTTGAACACTGGCGGGTATTATTTTTTCCTGTAAAAATATTGTTCATCTTTTAATCTGTACATTTTATTATAATCGCTCTAGAAGGCTTGTCAAGCCCTTTATAAAACTTAGTTAGAAGCATTATTTCCTTTATTTTTTAAAAGTTTTCCACAGAATATCCCCTATTTTATTAAGTAAGTGGCTGACTTAACCCGTTAAGCCGCGCCAAGCAATGGGCGGGTTCCAGGACTTGGGAAGAATAGGCAGCTCTCCTATGTTAACCTCTATATGTTGAACCCCGGGGTATGACCTGATTTCTTCCGTGATAAAATCATCTATGCTCAGCAAGCTTGGAGCCGCCATGCTCATTATTAAATTGAATCTGCCGGAGGTCTTGGCTAAATGATAAACCAGAGGCGACTTTTCAAACTTTTCCACGAGCCCTAAAATCGCTTTTCTGTCGGCCTCAATTAAAATATGGCAGCTCACTGAATACATCTTTTCCATATTCAGCAATCCCTGAATTTTTAAAAGTCCCCGGGCTATCAATCTTTCCACTCTGTTTTTAATTGCCACCGGACTCAAACCTGTTTTTTTGGCAATCTCAACAAAGGATTTTCTGCCGTCTTCAGAAAGAATTTTAATTATTTTCAAATCAAGCGCGTCCAAGTCCTCTAGGTCCCAGGGAGCAAAGACCGAATATCCTTCAACCGAAAAATCTGCCAGCCCTATCCTGTCGGTGAATACGGCGAACTTCACGTCTTTAATTTTTAAACGTTCCTTTCTCAGGCGCATTGCCTCCATGGCTCTTTTGTATCCTTTGCCAGAGACAATATCGTTATCCACTATCAGCACTTTTCTGCCGCGCGCTTTTTCTTCTTCCAGGCCGTTGCCGTCGTCGTCCATGGTGGTTAAAGTAATTCTGCTTTTGCTCTTTAACCACTTATGCAAGCCCTGGCCATAAAAAATGCCGTCGGGCAACAAATAAATGATGCAGCCCTTTTCCCGACCAAAGTACTTTTTAATTTCTTGACCGGTTTCGTCAATAAATCTTTGAACCGGGTCAAATTTCTTGAAACTTGAAGGTTTCATATTCTCATATTCTACTTTATCTTTTTCTGAATGGACGGTCAAGCAAAGTTGCTTTTTTAAGCCAGATGGGTTAGATTAACCCTGGGAAATTAAAAACTTCATAACCGAAAAGAAAGGGGGTGAAAACAATGGAAGCTCTGCTGATGGAAATGACGGAAAAGTACCTCAAGGAAACAATTAGATTCTGCGGTCAGTTTGTGCGTCCCGTTGTGCGTCCCGTTGTGCGTCCCGTTAGAAAAAAAAGGTTAGCAGGCATGGTTCAAAGAGTGCGGCAGATTATAGGTTCTGTCGCTGGCAGGCCCCACACAGAGGACGCAAAGGTGGGAATTGATAAAGAGTGTGAAGGCATATTTCGCGGATTACTGCAAGATTATAGAAAAAAATATGGATTGCGAGTTAGAGTTTTTTCAGAACACGGCACCTATGGGTACGCCGACCCCCAGTATCTCTGCTCCATTGACCCGTTTGACGGGTCAGGCATATTTAGACGGGGATTGGCGAAAGAGTGGTACAGCGTGGTGAGTTTTTTTAATCTTGCTGACGAGCCGCTTTGCGGCGGCGGCAGCGATATTCTCCAAAAAGAGATATATTTGGCCAGCTCAGATGGTGTGGTCCGCGTTTCAGAAGGCGCCAGAATGAAAGCTTCTGCCTCTCGGAAACGAACGTTAGACCAAAACACCGTGATTGCGGCTTACTTAATGAACCGGGATTACCGCAGGGACTGGGAAGAAAAAACCAGAAGGTTGGGAGATAAATTCCCTGGCCTCTTGGTTTGGCCAAACGGCGGGGCCTGCATTTACCACCACATCGCTTCTGGGCAGGTCCATGCTTATATTATGTTCCAAGAGCCGAGGTCGGAGATCGACCCGGGCCTTGCTTTCGCCAAAGCCGCTTCCTTTCCGGTAGTTTCGGTAAACGAAACTGACGGTACTTACAAGCCTTATCGTTTTGAAGCGGGGAAGCAAAGCGAAAGGGTACCCTTCTTTATCGCGGCATGCACAGAGGAGCTTATACAAAACATTATTGAGGCGATTATGTCGCCATAAACTCCCGAGAAAGTCAAAAAACGTTTCTTGTCTCTTGGGAGTTTTTATTTGGGCAAGAACCTATCCAGAAGCAACGTTTTTGAAATGCTTAATTTTTGCTTTTTTAGCGGCTTGGTCAACTCTTATGGC
>CAYJRW010000003.1:0-33302 GCA_964372865.1 uncultured Candidatus Saccharibacteria bacterium
AATCTTTTAAGATTTGAGGTCTTTCTAAGGTTTTTACTTCTGAATGAAGCCATTGCGCCTGAATACCTTCTTGGGCCAAGTAATCAGACAAAGCTTCAGCTAATCTTTTGGTGAGGGTTATGGCTAAAACCCGCTGTTTTTTCGCCGCGCGATTTTTTATTTCTTTAATTAAATCCTTAATCTGGTTTTTGGTCGGCCGAACTTCTATTGACGGCTCCAAAAGCCCTGTAGGTCTGATTAACTGCTCAACAATATATCCCGCAGATTTTTTCTTTTCCTCCAGGGCTGGGGTGGCGGAAACATAAATTGCTTGCTTGACTCTATTTTCAAATTCTCCAAAAGTCAAAGGGCGGTTGTCAAGAGCAGAAGGCAGTCGGAAGCCGTATTCAATTAACGTTTCTTTGCGCGCCCTGTCCTGAACCGCCATAGCGTGAAGCTGAGGCAGGGTTTGATGTGACTCATCTATGAATACTAAGAAGTCTTTTGACGAGTGAAGCGAAGCAGAGCTCGTCGAGAGATGAGACGAAGTCTCAGCGAACGGGAAATAATCAAGCAAAGCGTAAGGAGCTTGGCCGGGTTTCCTGAATTCCAAGTGCCTTGAATAATTTTCAACGCCATGGCAGTAGCCGGTTTCTTTGAGTATTTCCAAGTCGTAATTTGTTCTTTGCTCCAAGCGCTGCGCCTCCAGCAACTTCTTTTGCTTTCTTAATTTTTTAAGCTGCTCTTGCAATTCCAATTTTACATTTTCAATGGCAATTCCCAACCTATCTTGCGGTGTCACCCAAAAATTAGCAGGGAACAATCTAAAAGAATCTAGAATATAGAATCTAAAATCTAGAATATCGCCCTTGCCTTTTAAAACATTGATTTTATCGCCGGAAAATTCAATTTGTAGAATCTTTTTTCCGGTAACCAAGTAAATTTCAACAATCTCTCCCCTCACGCGAAAAGTTCCTGGTTTAAAATCAACATCGTTTCTTTGATACTGCAGAGAAGTTAAATGCGAAAGAAGACTCCTTCTTTTTATTTTTTGACCTGATTTTATCTCCAGAGAAACCTGCTGGTAGATCTCTGGCGAGCCAATATTGTAAATGCAAGAGACCGAGGCAACCACAACAACATCCTTTCTGGTTAAAACGTCTTGAGTTGCTGCGTGGCGCAACCTATCAATTTCTTCATTTATCTTGGCATCTTTTTCAATATATGTATCTGTCTGGGGGATGTATGCCTCTGGTTGGTAATAATCATAGTATGAGACAAAAAAATGAACTCCGTTTTCCGGAAAAAATTCTTTGAATTCCTGATAAAGCTGGGCTGCTAAAATTTTATTAGGCGATATTACCAAAGTTGGTTTTTGCGTTTTTTCAACGACAGCAGCCATAGCGTATGTCTTGCCTGAGCCCGTCACTCCCAAAAGCACCTGGTCTTGAACTCCGGCCTGTAAATTTTTAACCAATTTTTCAATAGCTTGAGGCTGATCGCCCTTGGGATTAAATGGAGAAACAAGCTTAAACATGGTAATATGACAACATGTTCGCTGAACTTCGTTCATCTCACGCCCTTTGCTTCGCTCGGGCGAAAGATTTGATTAGAAAATTTATTCCTTCTTTTTTGTTGAGTTGGTATCACTTCACTTTAGCATTTTTCGGAGCTGTTTTCTATGGGTTTCCTTCAAGGCGTATTAAAGTAATCGGAGTGACCGGCACCAACGGTAAAACCACGACAACCGAGATGATTTCAAGGATTTTGGAGGAAGCAGGATACAAAGTCGCCTTGATGAATTCCATTAGGTTTAAGATTGGCGGCAAGGAAGAGCAAAATATGTTTAAAATGACTATGCCTGGCCGTTTTTTTATTCCGAGATTTTTAAGGAGGGCGGTAAATAACGGCTGTAAATTTGCTGTTTTGGAAGTTACTTCTGAAGGGATAAAACAGCATCGGCATCGCTTTATTAATTTTAATACCGCGGTTTTTACCAATTTGACACCAGAACACATTGAAGCTCACGGCTCTTTTGAAAAATACAGAGCGGCTAAAGCAGAGCTTTTTAAATCCTGTAAGAACATTCACATCATTAATCGGGACGACCCAAATGCAGATTATTTCTTGCAGTTTCCCAGCGCCAAAAAATTTCTTTACAGCATAAAAGGCAAAAATTCGCTGCTTGACAGCACAAAACTTTTGGGCGAGTTTAACGTTTATAACGCTTTGGCGGCAGCTAAAGTCGGTTTGTCGCAAGGAGTTGTTTGGGAAGCTTGCAAAAAAGCAATAGGAAAAATTGAAGTAATTCCGGGCAGAATGGAAGAAGTGATTTCCGAACCTTTTAAAGTTTTTGTTGACTACGCATTCACTCCCAACGCTTTGGAAAAGGTATACCAAACGCTAAATTCAAAATTCAAAATTCAAAAACTACGCCGAGCTTCGCGAGGCGAAGGGGAAGACGAGACGAAGTCTCAGCGACCTTCAAAATTAATTTGTGTTTTGGGTTCTACTGGCGGCGGCCGTGATAAATGGAAAAGGCCGGTTTTGGGCGAAATCGCTGCTAAATATTGCGATGAGATTATTGTGACTAATGAAGATCCTTACGACGAGATTCCAATGGAAATTATTGAAAAAGTGTCTCAGGGAGCCGGAGGAAAGGCAGAAAAAATTTTAGACAGACGGGAGGCAATTAGAAAAGCGCTTGAGTTGGCAAAACTGAACGATGTGGTGATAATCACAGGCAAGGGTTCAGAACCCTGGATGTGTGTCCAAGGCGGCAAAAAAATTTCGTGGGACGACAGACAAATTGTCAGGGAAGAATATGAAAAAATACGAAATACTTGAGCATAAGGCCGATTTGAAAATCAGGGTTTTTGGCAAAATAAAAAAAGAGCTTTTCTCAAACGCTGTTTTGGGCATGGAAGACGGCCTTCGGCCTAAACTAAAAACGCAAATCGCAAAACGCAAAACTATAACAATACAATCTCTCGATTTATCGTCTCTTTTGGTTGATTTTTTGAGCGAGGTTTTGTATTCGATTCAAACCAATAGGGAAATATACAATAAAATAAAATATATTAAATTTTCAGACACAGAGATTAAGGCTGAACTCTCAGGCAAAAAAGCGGAAAGATTTAACCAAGATATAAAGGCAGTAACTTATCACAACTTAGAGATTAAACAAGAACCAAACGGAGCATGGACTGCCACCGTGTTATTTGATATATAAATGTATGATTTCAAAAAAGGATTTCAGAAAAATTAACGATTATCTCTGGGAGATCCCAAAAGAACTCAGGCAAGATATGCAGGTTCCGGCCAGAGCTTACGTTTCAGAAAAAATGCTGGAAGAAAGTTTTAAAGACAGATCTCTTGAGCAGTTGGTAAATGTTGCCACACTACCCGGAATTCAAAAATATGCTTTGGCAATGCCGGATATGCATGAGGGCTACAGCTCGCCTATTGGCGGAGTCGCGGCAATCAGAACGTCTGACGGAATTATTTCGCCAGGAATGTGCGTATCCGGAGATACAAAAGTTCTCCATAGTTTGGGGTACTACTTGCCAATTCGTAACTTTGAAAATAGAAGATCAGACGAGTTAGCTTGTTTTGCTTTTGATAGTAAAAAAAGGGAAAGCGGCTCAACATCAAGGTTTTTCAAATTAAAAGTTAACCCATCTATCTTTATAGTAACCACAAAAACCGGCAAGAAAGTTAAGGCCACCGGCGACCATCCTTTTTATACTCAGGCTGGAATGCGGCCCCTTAAAGACCTCAAGGTAGGAGCTAAAGTTGCCATTTATCCTTTTGAGGGCGTGCCTTATGAAGAGCCCAAAGAAGAAATACTTGTTGACGAAGAGAAGATAAGAAAATCATGGACCTCTTTAAGTCAAAATCCAACAGGCCATGGTTTGGAGCAGGTTTTAAATCGATTAAGAGCTAGGGAGCTTCTTCCGCTCAAAACCACTTCTTGGCAGCTCCCTTATTTACTTAAAATTATGGGATATTTACTGGGTGATGGAGTAATGTACTTTGAGAACAAAAAGGAGAGGGGAGCCATTGGGTTTTACGGAGATAAAGCAGACCTAAATTTGATAAAGAAAGACCTTAAGAAAATTGGAATCAACGGAATAGTCATGGAGCGTTCAAGAAAGCATAAAATCACAACTTTTTATGATACATATAAGTTTGATAGAGTCGAAACTAGTTTAAGAGTCCGCTCCAGCAGTTTGACTATTTTGCTGCAAGTTTTGGGAATGCCTCTTTACAAAAAAACAAGTCAGGACTTTACCCTGCCGAAATGGTTATTCGGACTTCCTTTGTGGCAAAAGAGATTGTTTATAGCCGGCATTTTTGGGGCGGAATTGAGCTCGCCAAAAACTCTTACGGGGCATGGGTTTAATTTTTATACGCCGATTATGGGCATTAATAAAAATAAGAAATTTTTAGAAAGCGCCAAAGAAATCCTCAGGCAGATTTCTTCTATTTTGAATGAGTTTGGTGTACAAACACTCAAAATAAGCCAAAGAAGAGAATTATTTAACAAAAACGGCGAGGTTTATCGGGCAAGATTAATTTTATCGGCTAAACCTGACAGCCTTATTAACCTCTGGAGCAAAGTTGGCTATGAGTATCACCAGGGGAAACAATTTTTAGCCAGTGTAGCCGCTCACTTTTTAAAAACAAAGCAAGATTTTATTAGAAACAAAATTTTATCACAAGGAATTAAGTCTCGGAAAGGGCTGATTAAATTCAAAGAGTCAGATGCTGACATTCTTAAGAGACTAATAGAAAAAGGTGGCAGAACATTAGCCCGACCTTTTGCTGGCCAATTCTCTACTTTTAATGAGTTCATAAAAATTGTTACTAAGGGTCTTGGCAAAAGCGGCGCTGTATGGGATGAAATTGAGAGAGTTGAGAAAAATGCCTTTCAAGATTTTGTTTATGACTTTACGGTAAATCACCCCGACCATAATTTCGTCGCCAACAATTTTGTGGTTTCAAATTGCGGGTATGACATTAACTGCGGCATGAAGTTTTTGAAGTCAGAATATACCGAAGAAGAAATTAGGCCTTACCTGGAAAGTTTGGCAACAGAAATTCAAAAAGAGGTTCCTTCAGGACTGGGCAGGGGAGGACAAATTAAATTAAGTGTTGGGCAAATAGATAAACTTTTAGAAGGCGGAGCTCCTAAATTGGTAGAGCAAGGTTATGGTGAAAAAGATGATGCCGAAAATTGCGAAGCCAGAGGAGGATTAGAGTGGGCTGATTCTTCTGTGGTTTCAGACCGCGCCAAACATCGCGGGAGAGATCAGGTTGGTACTCTTGGTTCGGGCAACCACTTTTTGGAGCTTCAAAGAGTTGATGAAATTTTTGATAAAGTCGCGGCTAAGGCCTTTGGCCTCTTCGAGGAGCAAGTCGTTATTATGGTTCATACAGGTAGCCGAGGTCTGGGCCATCAGGTATGCACAGATTATCTAAGAGAATTTATTCCTTTAATGGAGAGGAAATATAAAATCATGGTCCCAGACAGAGAATTTGCCTGCGTTCCTTTTAATTCGCCAGAAGGCCAGAGATATTTTTCTGCAATGGCAGCAGCAGCCAACTACGCCTGGTCTAACCGCCAGATGATTGCGCATTTTGTCAGAAAGGCCTGGGAGGCTGTTTTGGGAAAGAAAACTTCTGGACTTTTGGCTCTATATGATGTAGCCCACAATATCATAAAAAAAGAAAAATATTCCATTGACGGCAAGGACACAGAAGTCGCTGTTCACAGAAAAGGTGCTACCAGGGCTTTTCCGCCGGGGCATTATGAAATTCCGGAAAAATATCGCGATGTCGGGCAGCCAGTAATAATACCAGGCTCCATGGGCACTGCTTCATATATTTTAGCTGGGACGAAAGAAGGAGAACAAGCATGGTATTCCACGTGTCACGGAGCAGGCAGAACAATGTCTCGGAAGGAAGCAACAAGACGGCTGTCTGGACAAGAAGTCGTAAAAAAGTTAGAATCAAAAGGAATTGTGGTGAAGTGCTGGTCATTGCGAGGAATAGCCGAAGAAGCTCCTCAGGCATACAAGGATGTAGATAGCGTTGTTGACGTGGTTCACAATGCCGGCCTTTCAAAAAAGGTGGCGCGGCTGGTGCCTTTGGCCGTTATTAAGGGAGAATAATAGAAAATGCAAAATTACAGTCCAAAATTCAAAATTTTTGGAAATGTAAAAAGGGTTTTTTTATATGGCATCAAAGAAGCTTCCCAAAGGTCTGCGGAAATTTATCCGCAAAGAGAAAGCCAGGATTCGCCGGGAGGTTTTAGATATAAAAGAGCAGGAAAAACAAATCCAAAAACTATATGAAAATACAAGAAATTTTCAACTTAGCGCTAAAAATAGGCATTGATGCTGATTTTCGCGGCAGAGAAGCAGTTGAGAAATTACTTCAAAGAAGAAAAGAAAAATATGAAAAGCTTTCAGACAGAGAGAAGGAAGAATTTGATTTGGAGTCCCTGACCAATCCCTATTCTGACACCAGGATTTTGAATATAGCCAAAGACCAAGAAATAAAGAAGGTTTTGGCGGGCATTGACATAGAACCCGCGGAAATCCTTTTGGCAAAGGAAATCGGAGATATTGACTTGATAATCTCACACCATCCAATGGGCAAAGCTTTGGCCGACTTGCACGAAGTAATGGAACTGCAGTGCGACGTTTTGAATCAGTACGGCGTTCCCATAAACATTGCCGAAGGGCTAATGAAACCTAGAATAGACGAAGTAGCAAGGGGCATTAACGCAAGAAACCATCAAAGAACGGTTGATACCGCAAAAATTTTGGGATTCAATCTAATGTGCGCGCATACCGCGACAGACAATTTAGCGGCCAAGTTTTTAAAAGAGAGAATTGAAAAGCAAAACGGAATTATGCGCTTGGAGGACTTGCTGGAGCTTTTAAAGGGCGTTCCTGAATACCAGGAAGCGGCAAAAGTTGCGGTGGGACCAAAGATATTCGTAGGAGACCCTGAAAGAAGGTGCGGCAAAATAGCTTTAACCGAGGTAACCGGAGGAACTGAAGGCTCTCCAAAACTCTTTGAAAAAATGGCTCAAGCAGGTATTGGCACGGTCGTTGGTATGCACGTTTCAGAAGAGCACAAAAAAGAAGCAGAAGCCGCAAATTTAAACGTGGTTATCGCAGGACATATGAGTTCTGACTCAATAGGAGTCAATCTGTTTTTAGATGAGCTGGAAAAAAGAGGAATTGAAATAGTGCCTTGCTCAGGGCTGATTAGAGTTTCAAGAGTTAAAAGTAGCTAAAAATGAGAAAGACACTTCTCACTTCTGAATCAGTAGCGCCAGGCCATCCAGACAAAGTTTCAGACGCCATTGCTGACTCGGTTTTGGACGAGATTTTAAAAAAAGATAAATACGCCAGGGTTGCCTGCGAGGTTTTCGCCAGTAAAGGTTATGTGATTGTCGGCGGTGAAATAACAACCAAGGCCTGGGTTGACATTAATAATTTGGTCAGAGAGGTGATCCGCGACATTGGCTACGATAAGTCAGAGTACGGTTTTGATTGGAAGAATGTGGCTGTTTTAAACACAATTTCCGGACAGTCCCCGGACATTGCCAGGGGCGTCAGAAAAACCGGAACCAAAAAACAAGGAGCAGGAGACCAAGGCAGCTCTCAGGGTTATGCTTGTTCAGAGACAAAAGAGCTGATGCCCTTGCCCATAATGCTGGCGCATAAACTAGTCAGGAGATTAGCCGAAGCCCGTAAAAAGAAAATTCTGTCCTATTTGAGGCCTGACGGCAAATCGCAGGTAACTTTGGAATACCATAACGGAATCGCCAAAAGACTGGACAATGTTGTTATTGCCGCCCAGCACGACCCCGATGTTTCTTTAAGCAAAATAAGAAAAGACATTATTGAAAAAGTTATTAAACCTGTTTGCGGAAAATTTTTGGACAAAAAAACAAAGTTTTACATTAACAACACCGGCCGCTTTGTTATTGGCGGTCCGGTTTCTGACACAGGCATGTCAGGCCGAAAAATAGTTGTTGATAATTACGGCGTGGGATTTTCGGTGGGAGGAGGGTCATATTGCGTTCACGGGGACTCTTTAGTAGCCACGGAAAAAGGACTTCTTAAAATAAAAGATATGCAAAAAGAGGTGGAAAAAGAAATTATTGTAAAGACTGATATCCATCCTCATAAATCAGAAATCTGGTATGATAACGGATTAAGGAAAACAATTAAAATCGTTACCGGGGGTATGTATGAATTAGAGGGAACTGGAAATCAAAAAATCCGAGTAATAGATGAGAGGGGAAATTATGTTTGGAGAAGTTTAGAAAAATTGAAGAGAGGTGATTTTGTTACTATCCAATGTAAAAATAGATTGTTTGGCAAAGAAGTTGAACTGAGCAACTTCCATTACATCTACAAGGAAGGAACAGCTGAAGGAAGAAAAAATAAATTTATTTATCCCCAAAAATTAACCGCGGATTATGCCTATCTTTTAGGATTACTTATCGGGGACGGTAATTGTATGAATAGGGGCGGAATTTGGATTTGTGTTTGTGAAGAAGAACAGAAAAAAAATGTTCAAAATTTATACAAAAGATTGTTCGGTAGAGAGGGTAAAATTTATGACCATTGGGCTTATGTGGGTGGCGTGGAAATGAGAGCGTTCTTAGAGTATCTTGGTTTAGAATATAAAAGAAGCTGGGAGAAAGAGGTCCCTTGGAGTATTTTCCAAGCCCCTAAAGAGATAGTAGCTGCTTTTTTGAGAGGATTATTTGATACCGATGGAAGCGTGAGAATCGGGGGCCGATATAAAAATTCCTTAGATATAAAATTTTATTCAAGCTCTCTGAGATTAATAAAACAAGTTCAGCAACTTTTATTAAATTTTGGAATTATTTCTCTTATTGGAGAAATCGATAATAGAGGGAGAAAATTCTATATTAACGGAGAACAACGCATATCAAGGAGAAAGATGTATAGTTTACGGGTTAAAGGAGGGAAATCGTGTGAGATTTTCAAAAAAGAAATAGGCTTTGGTTTGCCAAGGAAACAGAAAATTTTAGATCTGGTTAATTTAAGTAAAAAAAGAGATTATTTAATTATCCCCCATCAAAAAAAGAAAATTCAAAAACTTTGGCAAAAGCTGACTCATCATGAAAGATATTTAGATAAAGCAAAAATAAAGAGGTTTACCAACTCTTCCGCCGGGAAGGCAACCAAAGAATTAACTTACAATAAGTTAGAAAATTTCCTAGACATTTATCACGCGAGATTTAGAAATGATAAAGATTTCAAGTATCTTAAATATCTAGCCAAAATGAGTCATTTTTATGATAAAGTAGAAGAAATTACGTATTCATTTGACTCTGTTTACGACCTTTTCGTTCCCAAGGCTCACACCTTTATAGCTAATGGGTTTGTTTGCCATAACTCCGGCAAAGACCCGACAAAAGTTGATAGGTCTGGCGCCTATATGGCAAGATATATTGCCAAAAACATTGTGGCTTCGGGCCTGGCTGAAAAATGCCTGGTTCGCTTGTCTTATGTTATTGGCGGCAAGGAGCCCACAGAACTAAGCATAGACACTTTTGGTTCAGTTCGAGTTTCAGAAGAAAAATTACTAAAAATTATTCCCAAAGTTTTTGATTTGTCGCCGGGAGGAATGATACAGCAGCTTAATCTTTTGAGGCCAATTTACAGAAAAACTGCGACTTTCGGCCACTTTGGAAGAAAAGAACCTGAGTTCACCTGGGAAAAAACAGATAAAATAAAAGACATTTTGAAGCTAGTTTAAATCTAGCTTTGTTTAACTTCCGATGTCAAACAAATCAAAAAATGTTAAAAAGGGAAAATTGGGTTTTCGAACGCCGCGGAAGTTTATTGATTTAAAATGGAAGCAAATAAAAAAAATAAAAAGCCGTCTTGAGAAATAGCTGGTTTTGGAATAAACAACTCCAGAGTCACGCCCTCATAGCTCAATTGGACAGAGCGCAGGCCTCCGGAGCTTGAAATATAGGTTCAAGTCCTATTGAGGGCACCACGTAGGAAAGGCGGCAGAGCCGCACCGCTCAAAACCGCAAAAGAATCCAGAGAAAAACATCGGCTCGAACCATATTTTGATTTTGGGGGAAGAAAATTTTTTAATCATCAAAACTAATCATGAAAAAGTATTATATTATTTTGGGCATTGTCGCAGTATTGCTCGTTCTTAGGTTTGGAGTGATTCCGAAGTTAAGTAACACGCAAGTTGCTGCTCCTTCATGCTCTGTTACCACCTTAAAAAATCTTTCTGAAAATGCTTCACTAATTGTTATTGGTAAAGCTGTTAGTGAACGCGTTCAGACACATAATTTCTTTGATCGGGGAACAATTTTTACCTATACCGCTATTGGTGATATTGATGTGATGAAAGGCAGCTTGACTGGTGCCACTCTCGAAGCGAAACAGACTGGCGGTTGCGACCTACTGACAGGCTACTGCGTCTACACATCCGTAATGTCTCCGTTTGAGATAGATAAAAAGTATCTACTATTTCTCCGACCGGCTACGAAGTACCAGCCAACGCCTGCCGAGCCACCTCCTGCTTCGTTTGGGGAAAAAGAAACTAAGAAGTTGGGTGAGATAGAGGAGGGGATCTATAGTGGCTTTAGCGGTTGCGGAGGTAAATACCTTTTGAGTGGAGCTATATCTAGTGCTGAGATTAAAGAGATAATTCTCAGTGGCGATGAAGCACGGTGGCAGACTTTTCTTGGCACCCTGTCTCGCGGTGAGACGCAAGATAACGTTTCGCCACAACCAACAGCATCGCCGGGCATCGAACGCTAACTAGTCAAAGAATATCTCTTTTTCCACATAAATTTTTTAAAGAATTTGCCGCCAAAGAAAAACTTGAAATTGTTGCCTCGCTTTGCGAGGCCAAAACTGCCAAAGAACCTGATAAAAATATCGGCTCGAATTGCATTTTAATTTTGGGAAAAGAAAATTTTTTCATAAGATTTGAAGAAAACGGTCTAGAATAAGGGCTTTTTTGTTTGGTTCCTTTCTATTGACATATAATTATTTATTTGTTATACTATAAGCAGAAAATTGACATCGGAATACAATGTTCTGCGGCAACAAAGAGAGAGTTAAGTAGTTAGTTTCTTCTTTGTTGCCGCAGAGGAATCGCTTCATAACGAAGCGGTGGCGGTGGCAGGGCGGCCGTGTGCCATCCAAAAACACGGTATAAGGAGGTCCCAAATGCAGTTCACAGTGAAGTGGACCGGAGAGCCGTCGGCAGAGTCGAAGTGTCCGTATATCCGTGGGGTCATCGCTCTTGGCGCAGGGTTCGGGATGGACGAGGGTGAAGGGCAGCAGCTCCGCGCTCGGAGCGAAAGCGGTGAGAACACGCTCTCCTTCAATCACCCCGATACCCCCGAGTGTCTGGATCACGCCCTCGATCGCGTGCGCCGCATGCAGGATGATCTGCGACGGATGTATGGAGTGGAATCGGCCTACGAGGTCAATGGGAAGCCGTTTCCAGCCTACATCGTCGAGGTCTTTGGGGAGCTCTGCTCCATGCGGACCGTGGTCCAGCAGGTCGTTAGTGACCTGAGAGCCACTCGCGGCGTGCCGCTGCTCCGCGACAAACGGATTGCCGCAGCCCGCATCAAGCTCGAAGGAGCGATCAAGTAATATCGCTTCGCAACAGGTTGAGCAGATCTCTGCTCCCCGCCATGTCTTCGGACTGGCGGGCTTCTTCTTTTTATGAAATTATTAAAGAACAGTTGTATGCGCTCTACGCACCTAAATCGATTTGCCGCCAAAGAAAAACTTGCTTGTCCGCCACATAGCCCGAAGGGCGACGGCGGAAAATTGTCCCCAGTACTATAACGTTTCGCGTTAGCTACGGGGCAGGCGCCGCCTTTCCGAATTTTCGCCGGGGGAATTCCTCGCCGCCGCAAGCGGCGAAATGCGTTCGGACTAATTCAAGAATACTGTACCAAAGCTTCAATACGCCACACGTGTGGCGTATTCATTTTTAACAACTTTTGCTATAATATGCCAATGCGCCAAGAATGGAAAAGCGCGATTAAGACGGCGTTAACTATTTTTTTATTTTCGGTTTTCTGGCTATATTTAAGACGTTTTGGAGCGCCTTTGAGTGGGGTTTACATTAAGCTTTCTTTTTCAGGTTTGGCTGTGGCAGGCACTGCCTTAATCGCTATTGCTTACCTTATCGGCTCTTTAGCCCGCTTTTGGCCTGCAAAATGGGAGCAAAAAAAGCAGCTCAGAAAATACTACGGACTTTTTGGTTTCTACTTAATTTTAGTTCATTCTGCTTGGGGCTTTCTTTTAAAGCTCTATCCAGAATATTACGCAAAGCACTTTGATAAAATTGACCCGGCAAAGGTTCAATTAATTGATCTACCCTTTATATTTGGCGCATCAGGGCTTCTTATTTTCTTGGCGGTAGCCCTTGTTTCCTTGCAAGTTGTTGCTAAAAAAATGACCCCTTTTGCGTGGTTAATGACACAGCGCCTTGGCTATTTAGCTCTTGTGTTGGGGACAATTCACTTCACGCTTATTAAATGGAAAGGGTGGTTTAAGTTTGACAGCTGGCCATATTTTCTGCCGCCTTTATCACTCCTTATCTTTATTTTTATAGCTTTTGTCCTTATAATGAGGTTGTTAACTTTAGTTAGCACGAGAAAAAAATGAGTACCACCACAATAACTAGCAGCAAACAAAAAATATTAATAGTGTTTTACAGCTTGGGAGGCAGCGTGGTGAAGCTTGCGAAAGAAATCGCCAAAGGCGCCAAAGAGGTTGAAGGCACCGTGGTTGAAATAAAAAGAGTCAAAGAACTGATACCTGACAGTGTCTTTGAGAAAAATCCCGGAATGAAGCGCGATAGAGAAAAGCTGGAAAAAGAATTTGAAGAAGCGACAGTTGAGGATTTGATTGAAGCTGACGGAGTAGCCATAGGAACGCCAGTACACTTTGCTTCTTTTGCTTCTCAGATAAAGCAGTACCTGGACCAGCTGTCTCCGGTGTGGCTGGAAGGAAAACTGGTGAATAAACCTGTTTCTGTTTTTTGCACTTCAGGGAGTATGCATGGGGGTGAAGAGGTGGCGCTTTTTTCGCTTATGTCTCCGCTCATTAACCTTGGCATGATACCTGTTGGCATACCCTACCCGATTCAGGGAGAGGGGCCGGAATTTGACGCAGGCAGCCCTTTCGGGGCCATTTACATAACCGGTCACGGAAAAAACAGGAGAGAGCTTTCAGAAGACGACAAAAAAGTGGCAAGAATCCTGGGAAATCGTCTAGCCACTATGACGAGAATAATTATGTGCGGCTGCCAAAGCTGTAAAGGTTGCCGCTTAATGTCCCAAAAAACTCATTAATATTTTTAGGTGACAAGAAAAATTCGTTCGCAGAGAACTCAGTTCTCTTCTCACTCCCGAGCTTTAGCGAAAGGGAGAGAAGAAAGTTTTCTTTCTTCGACCGCCTCACGTCCCCATCATGAGATGCGGCGCTGGAAGAGAATCCTTCTTAAATTGTCGGGGGAAACCCTGAGCGGCGGAGGTTTTGGTTTGGATATGAAAGCAGCTCACTACATTGCCGCAGAGCTCAAAAGCGCACACAAGCTGGGAATCCAACTGGCTGTGGTTATTGGCGGAGGTAATTTCATAAGAGGGGAAAAACTTTCTCATTTTGGCATTGAGCGCGCCACAGCCGATTATATGGGCATGCTCGGAACGGTTATTAACGGATTAGTTCTCCAGAGCGTTCTTGAAAACAAGTTTGCTTTGGAAACCCGCGTTATGACAGCTATTGAGATGCGAGAGGTGGCTGAACCCTTTATTAAGCGCAGAGCAGAAAGACATCTTGAAAAAGACAGAGTGGTAATTTTTGCAGGCGGGACTGGCAGCCCTTATTTTTCTACAGACACTGCAGCAGCTCTGCGCGCCTCTGAAATACAAGCTGAAGTCATTTTGAAGGCATCGAAGGTTAAAGGCGTGTATGATAAAGACCCAAAAACAAACAGAAACGCAAAATTTCTGCCATCACTCTCTCCGCTTGATATGGTGAAAAGAGGGCTCAAAGTAATGGATTTGACAGCTGTAACACTTGCCATGGACAACAAAATTCCGGTGGTGGTATTTGACGTTTTTCAAAAAGGCAACCTGAAAAAATTGCTTTTGGGGAAGAAAATCGGAACAGAGATTAGCCCTTAGGGTGTGAATACTCTGTTGATAAAAAGGTTGACAAAGTTTGGTTGAAGAATAATGTTAAAAACGAGGGGGTGCGGGATTTATTCCTTAAGGACACGGGACTTGCGAAAGGAGGTTATAAAAGTAGCTGCCTGGATAGGTCCAATTCCAGGGAATTCCGGACTAACCGAATTCAGCGAGACCGCCCCCTCCTTAAAGGCCGCTAGACAATATTTCTGGCGGTTTTTAATTTGATTATTTTTTTGCTATACTGAATACATGCAGTATAAAATCGTTATTTCCGGGGCTGCTCAAACTGGCCATTGTTGCAAAGGAATTAAAGCATTGTCAAAAGAGGTTGGCAGAGAGGTGGCCCGCCAAAAGTGTATTTTGGTTACAGGAGCTACAACAGGCATCCCTTATTTTGCAGCCCAGGGCTGCAAGGAAGAGTCAGGTTTTAACGTCGGTTTTTCTCCTGCCATTTCTGAAGCGGCTCATTTAAAAACATACCGGCTACCTGTCAGCCCTTTTGATGTCATGATTTATACTGGAGCTGACTACGTTGGCAGAAATGTAATTATGACAAAATCAGCCGACGGCATTATCATCATTTGCGGAAGAATGGGCACTTTGCATGAGTTTGTGACGGCTTTTGAAATTCAAAAACCAATAGCCGTCTTGGAAGACACAGGAGGCACTGCCGACAAAATAAGACACATCGCCACAGGACCTTACAGAGGGATAAAAAAAATTATTTACGACAAAAACCCAAAACAGTTAGTTAAAAAGCTTATTAATTTAATCAAAAAAGAAAAAAACAGAACTCCAAAGCCGCGCTGGCGAAAGCCTAGCTAGGTGAGAGATAAATACGAAGTATTCAGCGATCATTAAAGGTCGAACTAAATAAAAAAATATAAAATATGGCAAATGAAACCTCGTCCCAAGAAGGGAAATTAATCGGCAAAGTCAGTCATTACTTTTCCAATATTGGAGTGGCAGTTATAGAATTATCAGACAGCTTAAAAGTTGGCGACACAATCAAGATTGCTGGCGGAGACACCGATTTTACTCAAGAGGTTGACTCAATGGAGATTGAACATCAGAAAGTTCAGGAGGCAAAGAAGGGCGATTCAGCAGGCCTAAAAGTTCAGCAGAAAGTAAGGGAAGGATACAAGGTCTACAAGACATAAATTACAAATCACAAACGGTTTGAAACTTCGGTCATTGGAATTTGTAATTTGTTTGTAATTTGGTGCTTGTAGTTTGGAATTTTAACTATTATGGAAGTTTTTTTGCAACTGCTTTTAGCTGCTCTTTTGGGCGGACTTATGGGCTTCGAAAGGGAGTATAAAAGAAAAGAAGCGGGATTGCGGACTTATTCTTTGGTTGCCTTGGGCTCAGCTTTTTTTATAATAATTTCTTATGAGACTGCTAAATCATTGTTTGGTCAGATAGGTGTTAATTTCGACCCGACTCGTATAATCGGGCAGATTGTTTTGGGGATTGGTTTTTTGGGAGCAGGCCTGATTATTTTCCGTGGTTTTCACATTGAAGGGTTGACAACAGCAGCAGGCCTTTGGGTGACAGCAGCTGTGGGGGTGGCTGTTGGAGCAAAATTATATTTCCTGGCAGTTTTTGTAAGTTTTATTGCTGTGGGAATTTTATCCGGCTTGCGGCTGGTTGAGGAAAAATTTTTCGGTAAATCCCCGTAGTAAAAAATGGAAAAAGTTAGGGCCCACATTTTGGTTTCAGGCCGTGTGCAGGGCGTCCTTTTTCGAGACGGCATCAAAAGGAAGGCCAAAAACTTAGGGCTGGCAGGTTGGGTCAGAAATTTGCAATCAGGGCAAGTCGAAGCGGTTTTTGAGGGAGAAAAAGATAAGGTTGAGCAAATTATTAATTGGGCAAGGCGAGGCCCAATTTTAGCTAAAGTTGAGGAGTTGGAAGTCGATTGGCAAGAATGTAAAGGAGAGTTCAGTGATTTTGAGATAAAGTTCTAAGAGCTATAGCTCTTCTCACGTCTCAGCTAAAGCTTCGGCATATGATTAAGATTTTTTGGACCCAACACGCAAAAGAAAAGCTCCGCTATTACCGATTGTCAGAAAAAATGGTCTTGCGCATTTTGAAGAAACCTGACAGGAAAGAAGAAGGCATAGCTGAAGACACCTTAGCCAATATGCAGATTTCTGGCACAAAAAAACATCCCACAGAAGCTTGGATGATGTATGTAATTTTAAAAAAACCCAAAGGCGTTAAAATCATTAGCGCCTGGCGGTATCCCGGTAGAACGCCAGAAGGCCAAAGGCCCATTATTCCAGACGATGTTCTGGAAGTTCTGTTAAAAGAAAAAATTTGAAAATGCAATTCGTTGCTGATTTTCATATTCATAGCAAATATTCACGGGCCACTTCAAAAGATATGAATCTGGAGCAGTTGCAGAAGTGGGCAAAGATTAAAGGCATTAAGGTTTTATCAACCGGCGACTGGACGCATCCAGAATGGTTCAAAGAATTGAAAGAAAAATTGGAACCAGCTGAGCCAGGGCTGTACAAACTAAAAACTAATGACGAGACCCGTTTTATTCTTACCGTAGAAATCAGTTGTATTTATTCAAAAAAAGGGAAAGTGCGGAAAATACATATTTTAATTTTTGCTCCTTCCCTTGAGGCGGCTGAAAAAGTAAATACTCAATTGGGCTGGCGCGGCAATTTAAAGTCAGATGGCAGGCCTATTTTGGGCCTTGATGCAAAAGAACTTGCCAAAATTGTCTTAAATGTCTCAGAGGACTGCTTGATTGTTCCTTGCCACGCCTGGACGCCTTGGTTCAGTATTTTTGGTTCAAAATCCGGCTTTAATTCAATTGAAGAATGCTTTGAGGAATACTCAGAATATATTTATGCAATTGAGACGGGTTTATCCAGCGACCCTTTGATGAACTGGCGGTTATCATCTTTGGATAAAATTGCTTTAATTTCAAACAGCGACAGCCATTCTGCAAGGAAAATCGGCAGGGAAGCCAATGTCTTTGATACAGAGATTTCTTACAAAAGTATTATAGGGGCGATAAAAAATAAAGACCCAAAAGAGTTTTTGTACACCATTGAATTTTTCCCCGAAGAGGGTAAATATCATTACGATGGCCACAGGCTTTGCCAGATCAGTATGGCGCCGAAAGAATCAAAAAACTCAGGTAACATTTGCCCAAATTGTCAAAAACCACTAACCATAGGGGTTCTAAACCGAGTTGAAGAATTGGCTGACAGGCCAGAAGGTTTTAGGCCCCAAAACGCGATTCCTTTCAAAAGCTTGGTCCCTTTGGAAGAAATAATTGCAGAGGCCTTAGGTGTAATGCCAGGGGCAAAACAAGTTGAGAAAGAGTATAATGCTCTTGTTGAGAAATTCGGCTCAGAATTCGAGGTTTTGCTAAAAGCACCCCTTCAAGACCTTAAATCAGCTACTTTGTTTAAAATAGCAGAAGGCATTGAAAGAGTAAGAGAAGGCAAGGTTCAAATTTCCCCTGGCTACGATGGTGTCTACGGCAAAGTTAAAATTTTCTCAGACAGAGAGCAGCCGACTCCAACAAAACAGAAGGCCTTATTTTAATTTAAAAAGATGATTGAAATTGATGGCTCCTCGGGCGGGCAAATATTGCGAACTTCTGTTGCGCTTTCAGCAGTGAAAAAAATACCCTGTCGTGTTTTCAACATTAGAAAATCACGGCCAAAACCAGGAATCCGGATCCAACATCTCCTGGGAATTCAAGCCGTATCTCAACTCAGTTCAGGGAGATTAGAAGGCGATTTTCTTGATTCTCAAGACATTAAATTTTACCCTGGAGAAATCCGCAAAGATAGCATCTCTGTAAATATTCCAACAGCTGGCAGCATTACTTTGGTTTTGCAAACTCTGATTTTACCTGCTCTTTTTGCTGAAAGACCGGTAAAAATTTCGTTTGAGGGAGGCGCCACAGACACTTTTTTTTCACCCACCATAGACCATTTCCGTCACGTATTTTTAAAAATTTTAGAGAAGATGGGAGCAAAACTTGATGTTAAAATTTCAAGGCGCGGTTATTATCCAGAAGGCGGAGCAAAACTTGAGGTTATAACTTATCCGTCAAAATTGAAAGGCCTCAATTTGACCGAAAGAGGTTCTTTTCAAAAAATTTTGGCTATTTCCGGCGCTTCAGAATCTTTGCGAGATAAAAAAGTTGGCGAAAGGCAGCTAGCAGGACTTAGAGATATTTTGGGGAAATTGAAACTACCTCTTGAAGAAAAAGCTGAATACTATGATACGAGCTCTCCCGGGAGCCAAATTTGCTTGTTAGCCGAATTTGGAAATACAATAATCGGCGCAGATAATTTAGGCAAATTAGGAAAAAGAGCCGAAGACGTTGGCAGAGAAGCTGCCCTGGAGTTGTTGAAAGAAGAAAGAACGGGGGCTTGTTTAGATAAGCATTTAGCAGACCAGATTCTGCCATATATGGCTTTGTCCGGAAAAAAATCTTCAGTGGCGGTTTCAGAAATCACCAGTCACTGCCAAACCAGTATGTGGGTAATAGAAAAATTTATAGAAGGAAAATTTGAGGTCAAAACAAATTTAATAACTTGGCGACAAAAATAACGTAAATCAAGAGGTACATTGTTCCTTCCCAGATATGAATTCTTCTGGAGATGCCTGAAATCACGAAAAGAATTGTGGCTGCGGCCATAAAAGGTATGCCTATCCTGAAGGTCAACTCGTCAACTGACAAGGGTCTAATTAAGGCAGGCACGCCTGTCACCACAAAAGCGTTAAAGATGTTTGAACCAAAAATATTGCCCAGAGCAATCTCGTGTTTGTTTTTAAAAGCAGCCCTCATAGACACGACCAGTTCTGGCAGAGAAGTGCCAACTGCCACAGCTGTTATAGCGATTAAAGATACGGAAATTCCCAACATTTCAGACATTTTTATCACTGATTCAATGATATAATTGGCTCCCAAAGCCAAGCCAGCAACTCCCAAAAGTAAAAATAAAATAACTTTAAAGTTAATTTTCTCCGAGGCCTTCTCTTTTTTTGCGTCTTTTTTTCTTCTTTCAACGCGCGAGGGCAAAACTCCAATGTGGGCGCCAGAGGGCAAAACTTCTGTGATTTCCGGAGTAGTTTCTTCCGCTTTTCTTTGGGAAATTGTGTATAGAAGGTATATCAAGAAACCTGCTACAAGCAAAACTCCCTCTCCAAAGGTAATTTGTTTGTCCAGCATTACAAAAATTAAAAAAACCGTAGTGGCAGCCAGCAATGGTGCGTCAAGGTCAATTAAGCTTCTTTTGACTATTAAGATTCTGGCTGCGATGGCCGACAGTCCTACAATTAAAAGTATGTTTGCCAAATTTGAGCCGACAACATTGGCAGCGACTATTTCCGTTGAGCCCTTTAAGACAGCAGCCAAAGAAGAAGCAAGCTCAGGAAAAGAAGTGCCTATTGCCACAATTGTCACCCCGACAATAAAAGGAGAAATTTTTAGGGCTAGGCCGATTTTTTCAGAACTTTCTATAAACCAGTCAGCCGACTTCACCAAAACGGCCAAACTCAGAATAAAAACTATAACCCAAATTATTAACATTGCTTCATTATAACAAAAAATCCTGCAAACAAAAAACCCGGCATTGGCCGGGCTTTTGTTAGAATCTCTTGGGTCTACTTTCCCTGAAAGTGCGCATGCAGTCCTGACATCGTAAAGTATCCAAGCGAGAAGGATCTGGCTGAAAAGGCAGCTGCGTTATTGATGTTCCGCAATCTTTGCACTTGATGTTCATATCAGAAACATCGTACATCTGGCGCTGAAATCCGCCCTCTCGAGGTCCTGTGTCAAATTTCTTAAAAGCCATCTTGATAAACTATTTTTGAATTATAGAACGACCTTTTGTTTAGACTTTAGGTCGCCCTACTTAAAGTTGATTTAAGATACTTCGACTTATCGGTCCAGATATAGTATATAACCTGCCTTATATTATGTCAAGAGACGGGTTTTTGACATAGCCGAGCAAAACAGGTTAAAATGGTATTAACTATGAGGAAATTTTTTATCGTTTTTGTCGTATTTTTCTTAGCGATAGCATTTGTTTACTTTTATTTTTTCAGAGAAACATCTATTGATGAGACAGTTGTTGAGGAAATCGTGCCTGGCAAAGATACTGCTGTTGTTGCCGAAAATCTGCAGATTCCCTGGGAGCTTGCTTTTTTGCCAGACGGCACAATCTTGGTAACAGAAAGGCCAGGAAATGTGGCAGTTGTCAGAGAAGGTAGCTTCAGTCGTATTTCAATCCCTGACGTATATCACGTTGGCGAAGGCGGGCTTTTGGGCATGGCTTTACATCCCGACTTTGGGGAGAATAAATTTTTATATTTTTATCTAACATATAAAGAGGGAAGCGAAATCAAAAACAGAGTTGAGAGATACAGGTTTGATAACAATGCTTTGTCAGACAGAAGGGTTATTGTTGACGAAATACCGGGCTCTGGCAATCATAACGGCGGCAGAATTGCTTTTGGACCTGACGGTTATTTGTACATTACTACCGGCGACTCACAAACCCCTTCTTTAAGCCAAGACATCAATTCTTTGGCAGGAAAAATTTTACGATTGCTCCCCGACGGTTCAATTCCTGATGATAATCCTTTCGGCAACGCGGTATATACTTTTGGGCATCGCAATGCTCAGGGTTTGGCTTGGGACAATGAAGGCCGTTTGTGGAGCACAGAGCATGGCCCCTCTTCTTTGTTTTTGCCTAATTGTTGCCAAGACGAGTTAAATCTGATAGAAAGAGGCAAAAATTACGGCTGGCCAGACAGCCGAGGCGACAACGTTCAGCCAGGCACTGTTGGGCCTGTCTTGCATTCAAAAGAAGATACATGGGCTCCTGCAGGCGTTGTCTACCACGAGGACTCTTTATTTTTTGGCGGGTTGAGAGGGCAAACTTTGTATGAGGCGGTTTTACAGGGAGACAAAGTCATTGAGTTAAAAAAGCACTTTCAAGGGGAATTTGGCAGAGTACGCGTAGTTTCACTGGGGCAAGAAAACTTCCTTTATATTTCCACTTCCAATACAGATGGTCGAGGCAGTCCTCGTCAAAACGACGATAAAATAATCAGAATAATTACGGATTTACTAAGTCGCTGAAGCTGTGCTTCATCTCCATCTTCGCTTTCGCTCAGCTTCCGCTTCGCAAAAGCTCGCTAAATGATGAACGCTGAAGATTTCAAAAGAAAATATGGCCACGAAGAAGCAGGGTTTTGGTATCCGAGGGTAACAGCCATTTGCGAGATTATAGCCAAGCCCGGTATGGAAAAATGGCTGGCTGACTCTGGCAGTTATGACTTAATGATGCAAAAAAGAAGGAAAGTTCTTGACTGGGGCAGCGCAATAGACAGGGTAGCAAAAAGTATATTTAAAGGAGAAAGCCCGGAAATTAATCCAACTATCAATCCTTCAATTGGCGCCTTTTTAAGTTGGTTAAAGCGGCATAAGATAGTATTTTTTGATGCCGACAGAAAAGTTGTCAGCAAAAAACATTTTTATGCAGGCACAACAGACATTATTGCCGAGATTGATGGCCAATTCGGGATTTTGGACATTAAAACCAGCAGCAATTTTTGGGACGAGCATTTTGTGCAGACAGCGGCCTACTGCCAGGCCTTTAACGAGCAAGAATCAAAAAAAGTTAAAACGCATTGGATTTTGAAAGTTGACCAGTATCAGGAATGCCAGAATTGTTTTGCCAAAAAAAGAGAAAAAGCAGGCAAGGAAGAGATTAAAGGCAATAATTTTGACTGCCAGCATAACTGGTCTGTTTTCAAAGGAGTGTGCGAGTTGAAAGAATCCTCAGAACACGAAACCTATATGAGAATGTTTTTGCACGCCAAAAAACTCTGGGAACTGGCAAACCGCCGCTTCCTCTCTCACATAGAAAACTATCCCAACAATAAATTCTAATATTTGACAATAGGAAGCCAAACGTCTAAAATCATAAAAATCAATCCCCAACTTTTGCGATAATTCAGTTGACTTGACAGCAAATACTGCCGGACTATAATAGAGAAAGTTATAGAGCTTATGTCATTAATCAGAGTAAACATATTAGTAACGAAATGCACCAAAAAAACCCTTCGCAAGGAAGGTGCTTTTTGGTGCGCCAGTAAAGAAGATTGAATTTTGTCATAATCTTGGTACCTCAAAAAGCCCCTTCCTCGGGAAGGGGCTTTTAAGTTATACGGTGCGGCATTGTGCCGCGCTGGCAGTTCTTTACAAAGAGAAAAGACAGACAAGGGGGTGGACATGGTCGAGGCAGCGCGTTTCTATGTGGGATTTGAACACGCCCCAGGTCTTCTTGGGTCGCGCCAACATCTTCGCGAGAAAGTTGAGCGATGGTGGCGGCAGCGAGGATTTGAGTTTCCCGATGTGTTTGGGAGCAGAAACGGCATTGGTTTTGTGAGTCGTCACGTTGCGACTGCCCGTTACGAGGACTGCGCCTTTATTTTGCTCGCGGAGCGTGCCGGTCTTGTACCGGTGTGGTCAACTTATATCCATGACAAGTTTGTGGACCGCTCGCCCGTGAAGTACTCTTATGTTTGTCCGAGGATTGTTACAGGATTTGGCAACAGGTCTGGCAGCCCGATTGTCAAGAAATTGATTCACGCTCATCCCAAAGCAGTTGAGGGTATGCCCATTGACCGAATTGTTACTAAAGACGGTGAGAATCTTGTTGGATGGCATCGCCGATTGCTTGAAGTGGTTTGTCCCGGCGCTCTTGTTACTGATCCATCCGACATTTACCGCGCTTCTGGAGGGGCTAGAGGATATTATCCTTTGTTGCTCTCGTTAGGCGTTGCCCACGGAGTCTTTTTTGAAGATTTTCATGGTGGCGAAACAGGTGAAGAATTGAGGCGGTTTACACAAGGCGTCTTTGAGCCGTCCTTTGACGAAGTAGCAAATCTTTTTGGCGCCAAGCCCCTTATTGTTCCCTTGCCTTGGTGGCAAGAGCTGGGTTATTATGTGGCGCCGGAGCTTGCCGGCGATTGGAGGACGCATCGAAGCATCCTCAGACACCTCCTTTAATAGTATTAAGAGGGTGGCAGGAGTTTAGATAAAACTTCCTTGCCACCCTCTGTTTTCTCTTGTATTATTGGCTTAAATTAGACGCAACATCATAATAACATGGCATTTCAAGATCTAAAAAAATTTATTAGAACTTTATATCTTCTGGGCGAGCGTCAACTTGAAAAAGAAACGCGTGCCCGCAGAATCATTGAAGAGAAGTTAGCGCAGCACGACAGTCCTTATTTGTTGGAGAAATTCACCACTTATGTGCCGCGTTTCCAAAGCGCGAAGTTAACCGTTGGCGGCAAAGCGATACCTTGCGCGTCGTCTTCCCTTGTCAGCGGGGAAATTACCCAACCCAATCACCTCATCAGTTCGCTCACGAGCTCGCAGAACTTCTTAAGGGTTGAGAATATTAATTTTAATCCGCTTTGCGCTTCTATATCCCGGAGTAATCACTACTTTGCGCCATCGCTGGCGATTCCCCGGCGTTATGTCTCTTGTCTTTTTGGTGCGCAAAAAGTGCGAGGTAAAGTGGTTGTCCGAAAGCAGCGGCATAATTCTGCGAACGTTCTTGTCGGTAATACTTCCAGCCCGCGATATCTCGTGTTTTCCCACTACGATTCCATTTACGGGGGCGCGGTTGATAATGCCAGCGGCACCGCGCTGTCTTTATACTTGTTGATTCAACAGCCTGCTCTTCTCAAAAACACTCTTTTTGTGTTTGCGGGCAACGAAGAACTTTCTTACGATGCCCCAATTTATTGGGGTCATGGCTATCGCGAATTTGAGAGACGACACGATTCCTTTTTGAGGAACGCCAAAAAAATATTTGTCCTTGATTGTATTGGGTACAGCAAAACTTTTTTCGTGCGCGATTACCGCACGGTAGTCTTGGGATTCCCGGTAAAATGTCTCCCAGAAATAGCTAAAAAGACATACCTTGTTATTGGCGACTACCAACAGATGATGAAATTTTATCACAGCGAGCTTGACAAGCCGTACCTGATTGACGAGAGAGAGTTAGAGCGTATATCCAGGAAACTAGCAGGGATGTTGATTAAGTAAAACTTTTTAAAAGGTTTTACATTGGGCTATCCATGTTGACATATTAGACAGGGGCGATAAAATTATATAGATAGGCATCTATATTTTTTGTTTGGTATGTCAAAAAAGCTACTGGAAAAAGTTGTAAAAAGAGAGTACGAATGGGGTTTTAGTACTCCTGTTGAGTCAGAGAAAGCTCCTAAAGGACTGAATGAAGATATCATTAAGTTTATCTGGCAGAGAAAAAAAGAGCCCGCTTTTATGCTGGACTGGCGACTTAAAGCTTATCAATACTGGTTGACAATGAAAGAACCCGGCTGGGCAAACTTAAAATATGACCCAATTGATTATCAAAAAATCATTTATTACTCTTCTCCGAAAAAGAGGCCGCAGAGTTTGGAAGATATTGACCCTGAAATCAGAAAAACTTACGAGAAATTGGGCATTTCTTTTAAAGAACAGGAAATTTTGTCGGGAGTGGTGGCGGTGGATGCAATTTTTGACAGCGTTTCTGTGGCAACGACTTATAAAAATAAACTTAAAGAATTGGGTATTATATTTTGTTCAATTTCAGAAGCGATAAAGGAATATCCAGAATTGGTCAAAAAATATTTGGGTTCAGTCGTCCCTTATACCGACAATTTTTTTGCCGCACTTAATTCTGCTGTTTTTTCAGACGGCTCATTTGTTTATGTTCCCAAAGGCGTTAGATGCCCAATTGAGCTTTCAAGCTATTTCAGAATGAATACGCCTCAAGCTGGCCAGTTTGAAAGAACCTTGATTATTGCAGACCAAGGGAGTTATGTGAGTTATTTAGAGGGTTGCTCAGCTCCTCAGAGATTTGAGCACCAGCTGCACGCGGCCGTAGTTGAACTGATAGCTCACAAATCAGCTGAAATAAGATATGCCACCGTTCAAAATTGGTACCCTGGCGACAAAAAGGGCAAAGGCGGGGTTTACAACTTTGTTACCAAAAGAGGGCTTTGTCTAGGAGAAAACTCCAGAATTTCCTGGACTCAACTGGAAACCGGTTCTGCCATCACGTGGAAGTATCCAGGATGTATTTTAAAAGGAGACAACTCTGTTGGCGAATTTTATAGTTTGGCAATAACAAGTAACTATCAGCAGGCAGACACAGGCACCAAAATGATTCATCTGGGAAAAAACACCAAAAGCAGAATTGTTTCCAAAAGCGTTTCAGCAATGCATGGCAATAATTCTTTCCGCGGTTTGGTAAAAGTTGTTAAAAACGCCGATAACAGCAGAAGTTTTTCCAGGTGCGATGCTTTGCTTATTGGAAACAAATGTTCAGCCAGCACCTTTCCGCATTTTGAGGTTTACAACAATACTGCAAAGGTTGGTCATGAGGCCGCAACATCAAGAATAGGCCCGGACATTATTTTTTATCTCAGGCAGAGAGGACTTTCTGAGGAAGAAGCCATAGCTCTGATTGTTCGCGGCTTCACCAGGGAAATTTTGGAAAAACTCCCCTTTGAATTTGCCTCGGAAGCCAAAAAACTGCTGGCCGTAAGTTTGGAGGGTAGTGTCGGATAAATATATGCTGGAGATTAAAAATTTACACGTTTTGACTGACGGAAAAGAAATATTAAAAGGAGTTGATTTGAGAGTCAGGGCGGGTGAAACACATGCCATAATGGGAGCTAACGGCTCTGGCAAAACCACTTTGGCAAAAGTGATTGCTGGCATCAGCGAAGGATGCGAAATAAAAGGCAGGATTAATTTTTTGGGAAAAAACATTTTTAAAATGGCTCCCGAAGAAAGAGCAAGAAATGGAATTTTTTTGGCCTTTCAAAATCCGATTGAAATTCAGGGCATTTCTCTTTTTAGTTTCCTGATAGCTTCTATCAACGAGATTCGCAAAGCAAGAAAAAAGCCGCTTCTTGACCCGATTGATTTCTCCGACTTAATGGAACAAAAAGCGAAAAGTTTGGGCATAAAAAAGGAATTTTTATCAAGAGGAGTCAACGAAGGGTTTTCTGGCGGAGAAAAAAAGAAAAACGAGATTTTTCAAATGCTCTTTTTAGAGCCAAGATTGGCGATTTTGGACGAAATTGATTCGGGTCTTGACGTTGATTCTTTGAAAACCGTTGCCAAAGTTATCAACAAATTAAGGAAAAAAGATAATGTTTTTTTGATAATCACCCATTACCAGAGAATTTTGAACTATATCACTCCTGATTTCGTGCACGTTATGGTTGATGGAAAAATTATCAGGTCGGGAAATTCAAAATTAGCATTAGAAGTTGAAAAAAAAGGATATGGACATTTTTGTTCCAAGTAAGGAGAGCAGGGATTATTTTATGCCTCCTCGGGGCGGCACCATAAATGTTTATTTGGGGCGAAACAGCCGACTGCGTTTTTACACCTTTACTTTTGGAGGAGCTTCGGTTAAAAATAACCTGAATGTTATTTTTAAGGGTAGAAATTCCAAAGCAGAGCTTTACGGGCTCTATTTGCCGGATTCAGAGCAGTTGATTGAAAATAATACATTTTTGTGGCATCTCGCGCCTTTTTGCAAGAGCTTTCAGCGGTATTACGGAGTGTTGGCTGGAAACGGAAAGGCAATCTTTAACGGCAGAATTTTGGTTGAAAGAAAGGCCCAAAAAACAGATGCCTTCCTGGAAAGCAAAAACATTCTGTTGGGAAAAGACGCCAAAATGTTGGCAAAGCCATTCTTGGAAATTTTTGCAGATGATGTCAAATGCACCCACGCTTTTTGCAGCTCCCAAATTGAAGATGATGAAATTTTTTACTTGCAAAGCCGCGGCATTGACTACGAGGGAGCTAAAAAAATTTTACTTTTGGGCTTTGCCCAAAAAATCATAAACAATGTTGCTTCACCAAAAATAAGAAACAATCTATGCGCAAAGATTTCCCAATTTTTAACCGAAAAATTAGAGGAAAAGAATTGATATATTTTGACTCTGCCTCCACCACGCAAAAACCAAAGGAGGTTATCGCCGCTGTTAATTTATTTTACAGAAATTTCAACAGCAATGTTCACCGCGGAATCCATTTTTTGAGCCAGAAAGCAACGGAGGTTTTTGAGGAAACGAGAGAAAAAGTTAGAAAGTTTATAAATGCCAAGTCGGAAAAAGAAATTATCTTTGTGCGTGGGACTACCGAGGCAATAAATCTGGTAGCTAACACTTTTGGAAAAAAGTTTGTTAAGAAGGGTGATGAGATTTTAATTTCTGAAATGGAGCATCATTCAAACATTGTTCCATGGCAAATAATTTCACAGCAAAGGAAAGCTAAATTGAGGGTAATTCCCATAACATACAGCGGAGAAATCGAAATCAAAGAAGTTGAAAAACTGCTGACCAAAAAAACAAAAATTGTTGCAATATGTCATGTTTCCAATGTTTTGGGTACCATAAATCCCATAAAAGAAATAATAAAAATGGCGCATCAAAGGGGGATTAAGGTTTTGATAGACGGCGCGCAAGCTGTCGCTCATTTGAAAATTGACGTTCAGGACTTGGACTGCGATTTTTACGCTTTCTCAGGACATAAAATGTACGGACCCACTGGAATCGGCGTGCTTTACGGAAAAATGAATTTATTGGAACAACTTCCACCTTGGCAGGGGGGCGGAGATATGATAAAGTCGGTCTCTTTTGAAAAAACAATTTACAACGAGCTACCATATAAGTTTGAAGCAGGAACTCCTGACATTGCAGGCGTTGTGGGGCTGGGAGCAGCTCTTGATTATTTGCAAAGGGTTGGTATCGAAAAAATACAGAGGCACGAGAAAGAATTATTGGAATACGGGCAAAAGGTTACTGGTTCAATTTCAGGAATAAGAATTATCGGTCAGGCCTCAGAAAAAACAGGAGTTATTTCCTTCATTTTGGAAAAAGGAATGGTTCATCCTCATGATGTGGGCACGTTTTTGGATAGAGAAGGCATTGCAATAAGAACAGGTCATCACTGCTGCCAACCATTAATGGCGCATTTTGAACTTTCAGCCACTTGTCGAGTTTCTTTTGGAATTTATAACCAAAAAGCGGAGATTGATAAATTAAAAATTGCTTTGGAGAAAGCAAAAAGATTTTTCCACTATGCCAAAAATTGAAGAGATATATCAAGAAACAATTTTAGAGCACGGCCAAAATCCGAGAAACTTTGCTAAATTAAAAAAAGCAAATTATTCCGCAGAAGCATTCAATCCTTTTTGCGGAGACCGTTATTGGGTTTATTTGAAAGTTAACAGGGATATCATAGAAGATATTTCTTTTGAGGGCGAGGGCTGTTTAATTTCCAAGGCCTCCGGTTCTTTAATGACAGAGATTCTTAAAGATAAAACAATGACAGAGGCAGAAAAAATTTTTATGTTTTTTCAAAAATTAATTACAGGAGAAAAACTAAAAGAAAAAAGAAAACATGAAAAACTTTTTGTCTTTTCTGGAATCTCCAAATTTCCTCTTAGAATAAAGTGTGCGCTTTTGCCTTGGTATGTAGTTTCTTTGGCATCCATAGCCCCGTTATGTCAAACAATCTTCAGAAGAAAATTAAAAAAGCTTTAAAATGATTTACGAAAATGTCAGAATATGCCAAATTAAAACTTGGGTTTAAATAAAATATATGAACAAAAAGTGTCTTAGGTGTCTTGATGTTTTGAGTGTGGGGACGCGCCTGGAAATTGTCCGGCGACTGAGAAAAAAACCTAAAAATGTTTCTAAGATTGAGAAATTGTTTGATTTAACCCAGCCCACTATTTCTTACCATTTGAAAGTTTTAAAAAAAATAGGGATGCTCAAAGCAAAAAAGAATGGAAGAGAGATTTATTATTTTTTAAACGAAAAATATCCCTGCAAAAATTGCATTGTCTCAAAGATATGAAGATTTTCAAGAAAAAAATTTTGGTTGGAATGTCAGGAGGAGTGGATTCATCGGTAACGGCTCTCTTGCTGAAAAGAGCAGGCGTTAATGTTGTCGGAGCTCATATGAAATGCTGGGATGATAATTCGCCAGAGTGCTCGGGCTCTAAAGATGAACGAGATGCAAGGGTGGCTGCAGCCCATATCGGGATTCCTTTTTACGTTTTTGATTTCAGGAAAGAGTACAAAAATAAGGTTTTTGAGCACTTTTTGCGAGAGCAAAAAGCGGGTCTTACGCCAAATCCTGACATGATGTGCAACCTGCATATAAAGTTTGGTATTTTTTTGGAAAAAGCAATGACTATGGGATTTGATTATATCGCTACAGGTCACTATGCAAGATTGCGGCAGGGCACTTTAATGATGGCTAAAGATAGAAACAAGGACCAGTCATATTTTTTGGCTTTCATTAAACCTGATGTTCTGGACAGGGTTCTTTTTCCTATCGGAGATTATACAAAAAGCCAAGTAAGAAAAATCGCTGAAAAATCAAAACTTCCCAATGCTTCAAAGCCAGACAGCCAGGGGCTTTGTTTTGTCGGAGAAGTGAAAATGGAAAGTTTTTTGAAGGGCTATATTAGACCAAAATCAGGTTTAATTGTTGACACGTCTGGAAAGAAAATTGGCCGGCATCAGGGCATATGGTTTTATACCATTGGGCAGAGAAAAGGCATTGGTTTGCCAGAAGGCCCCTATTTTGTTCTGGAAAAGGATTTGGAGAACAATGTTTTGTTTGTTACCAAAAATGAAAAGGATTTGTTTAAAAAAGAATTGATTGCCAAAAGCGTTAATTGGTTTCAAGGGAAAACACCTAAGCTTCCATTGAGAGTCAAAGTAAAAATCCGCTATCGGACAACACCCGTCCCAGCCCTGTTAACTAAAACCCAAAAAGGTCTTTTACCCTTTACCCTAATAAAATTTGACAAACCGCAGCGCGCCATTACACCAGGGCAGTCAGCAGTTTTTTACAAGAATCAGGAACTCCTTGGCGGCGGCATTATCGCTTGATGCCTGCAACAATATTTTGTATAATAAAATCATATGGCAAATAAAATCGCCAAAATTATTGACCACACCAATATTAATAAAAATGCTAACGCTAAAGACATCAAAAAGACCTGCCAGGATGCAAAAAAATATGGTTTCCGCTCTGTTGTGGTAAATCCAGAATGGGCAAAACTGGCCAAAAAAGAATTGAAAGGAACAAAAATTATGCTTTCGGTCTTGATTGACCCGCCAATGGGTTTGAGTCCTCACAAAACAAGGGTCGGAATTTGCAGAAAAATGAAAAGAGCAGGAGCCGACGAGCTCGACATAGTCATGAATATCGTTGATTTAAAATATGAGAGATACGATAAAGTGTTTTTAGACCTCAAAGCAATCTGTAAAATACTTCCGACAAAAGTCATTATTGGATCTGGTTTCTTGACGGATGGAGAGATCGCCCTCGCCTCAAAAATTGTAAAAAAAGCAGGGGCAATTTGCGTAAAAACAGCTACCTTTAAAGACCCTCTTGAAGAAAGAGAAATTGAAGAAAAAGCGCGCCACTTGAAAATTATGAAAAAATCTGCCCCGGGACTTTTGGTAAAGGCCTCTGGCAACATTAAAACCTTAAAAGAGGTAAAAATAGCTCAAAGAGCTGGAGCAAGCATTATAGGAACAAGCTCAGGAGTTAAAATAGTAAAAGGTCGCAAAAAAAACCTTAATTAAACTTTTATGGAAGAAAAAAAACTAAATCCATATCTTATACCAGGAGCCATAGTTATTGCAGGAGCTGTTATTGCAGGAGCAGTTTTCCTAGCCCAGAAGCCAGCAGCGCCTCAGCCCTCAGGATCTGACTCTTCGCTTTCACAGGGCGGGGAAACCCCCGGAGAAGTTAACATCTCTTTTGAGGGTTTCGAATCAATGGGAAATCCTGAAGCGCCAGTGGTAATGGTTGAGTATTCCGATTTCGCTTGTCCTTTCTGTACAAGGTTCTGGCAGGAAACACTGCCCGCCATTAAAAGGGATTATATTGATACGGGCAAGGTTCGTTTTGTCTACAAAGACTTTATTGTTGTGGGCGGAGACAGAGGGGCTGAAGCAGCTCACTGCGCTCAGGAGCAGGGAAAATTCTGGGAATACCATGATTTGTTGTTTTCGCGCAACGCGCAAGACAAATCTCAGTGGTCAAATGCCGAAATTCATAAAGGATATGCGGAAGATCTGGGCTTGGATGAAAATGCTTTGATAGAATGTTTTGAGAGCCGTCGCTACCAGGAAAAAGTCGTTCAGTCAACCCAAGAGGCAATACAAAACGGCGGACAAGGAACCCCTTATTTCCTAATTAACAAGACGTCGGTCTTTGGAGCGCAGGACTATTCTGAATTCCAGAAAGTCATTGATTCCCTGCTGGCAGAACAATAAAAAATGATATTTGTTTTACAGGCACTAAAAGAACCAAAATACTTTGGGTTAGCGGTGTTTTTTGCTTTTTTTATATGGTTTTTATATCCTTTTTTGCAGGTCTTGCTCCAGGGGCTTAACAATTTTTGGTTTTGGTTCACTTTGTTAACTCCCTTGGGCTGGTTTCTTTATTTGTTTTACGGCATTCTGTTCGGCGCGACTTTATCATTTTTTATCTGGCAAAGAGCAAAGAAGATTTGTCCTGTAAGCAGAACTGTTAGAGGAGGAGTTTTCGGCGTAATTGGAGGTTTTCTGGGGACAGTAACTCCTCTTTGCCCGGCTTGTTTGTCTTGGGTGATCCTGTTTTTGCCTGTCAGCCTGGTTCCCTCTCTGTTAAAATATAATGTGGAAATTATGGGTCTTAGCGTCATTTTGCTTTTCTTGGCGTTGTGGACTTTAGGCGGTTTTAAAAAAGCATGAGTAGAAAAGAATATAAATTAAAACAACAGCAGAAGATAGAGGGAAAGACGAAAGAAAGGCAAAAGCGAAGAATGAAAAAAACCATGAAAATGGCTGCCGTGATCTTGATGGTTGGGGGAATAATCTTTGGAGGCGGCTGGTATTTTATCTCCCGAGTTGAACCGGGTGAAAAGTCAGATATTGTCTCCAGGGAGCTGATTCATTGGCACCCCGAACTGAAAATTAAAATTTTAGGAGAGGAACAAGAGATACCGGCAAACATCGGCATTGGGGTTGTGCACCAGCTAATTCACACCCATGCGCCAGACGGCGTAATTCACATAGAGTCAACAGGCCAGGTGCGGGAAAACGATATTAAGCTGGGCCGTTTTTTTGAAATCTGGGGGAAAATATTTAACAAAGACTGCATTTTTGACAAATGCTCTGGCCAAGACGGGCAAGTTAAAATGCTGGTCAACGGTCAGGAAAATTACGAATATGAAAATTATATTATGAGAGACGGAGATAAAATTGAAATAATCTTTGAATAAAAAGGTCGTTTTACTAATCAAATTTAACTATTAAAAATATATGGCACAGAGAACAATCATTGTCGCAGTTGTTATTGCGGCGGCTCTTCTGGCAGGATACTTTATTTTTACCGGTATCCAAAGACCGGCTTCTGTCCCTCAGATTATAATGCCACCGGAATCCCCCCAGCAAGAAGAAGGGGTGGCAGCTCCCGAGACCAGGGAGATTGCTGTTTCGGGAACGGAATTCAGCTTCAGTCCAGCTGCTGTAACCCTCAAAGAGGGAGAAAAAGTTAGAGTGATTTTCACCAATGCTGGCTCTGCCCCTCATAACTTCACTATTGAGGGCTTGGGAATTAAAACAAAAGTGATTGGTTCAGGACAGTCAGATGTAGTTGAGTTTGTGGCACCTGCTTCCGGGAACTACACTTTTTTTTGCTCAGTTGCTGGCCACAGACAAGCAGGCATGGAAGGGAGTATGGAGGTGGAATAGGCAGGGTGTGGATAACTTGATAAAATAAACGAGAAAAGTCAGGGTTGACAAGAATTTTCGATAGTGCTACAAGGAATAATACAGCACGCCAAAAATAATACTTGTTGAGAGGAAGCAGGTGTGATACCTGCGCTCCCCAGGAACGGTTACAGCCCGGTCGACTCAGCAAGTATTAATAAAATTCGTAAGTTCTTCCCTCTAGGGT
>CAYJRW010000004.1:0-18003 GCA_964372865.1 uncultured Candidatus Saccharibacteria bacterium
AAATGGGAGAAAAAATTATGTCTTTGCAGAACCCCAAGAAAAAAATGTCAAAAACGGATAATCCTCAGGGGTGTATTGAATTGTTTGATGAGCCCGAAACAATTAAAAGGAAAATAATGTCGGCCGTAACAGACACCGGGAAAGTTGTCAAATTTGAGCCCAACAAAAAAGCCGGCATATCCAATCTTTTAACGATTTTTTCTCTTTTCTCCGGGAAAACAACCACAGAGCTGGAAAAAAGATTCAAGAATTCAAGTTATGAGAAATTCAAAAGGGCGTTAGCTGAATTGTTAACCAACTCTCTGGAACCATTGCGCAGAAAGAGAAAAGAGCTTCTTTTAAGAGAGGTTTATGTTAGAGAAATATTGGAACAGGGCAGAAAAAGAGCCGAAAACATTGCCAGCTCCACAATGAAAGAGGTTCGCCAAAAAATGGGCCTAGTTTAAACACTTATGCTGAACAAAGAAATTCCTTCTGAAAAACTTAAAAAATTAAAAATGCTGGTGCTGGATTCAGACGGAGTAAGCGCCAGGAGAGGAACCAGAATTATCGAAAGAGAAACAAAGGACTACTTGGAAGTGTCCGTCAAGGCAAATAAGCTTTCGGACAGCTTGGCTCGCAAGATAAACAAGCTTAAAGAAAAGCTGATTATTGGCGTTGCTTCAGGCAGGGGTCTTATCTGGCTACAAAGTATGTATAGCAAAATTATAGACGATAAAACCGTTATAATTGCCGAAAATGGAAACATTGCTCTTCTCAAAGGAAAACTCAAACAACTTTTCGATTACAATGCGGAATATTTCACTTTAAGGGCCAAGTTAAAAAATGAAATAAGCAAGCTTCCCATAAACGGCTTTGAGCCAAAACAAATAATTCTCACCGCCAACTGTCCCTACAAAATGGAGCAAGTTCCAGAAGTTATAAAAAAGTTAGATAAGAAAAGACAAATAAAAGCAATGTGGGTGGCAGGTGAAGCCTGGGATATTCAAAGAAAAGATGTGTCCAAGGGAGAAGGAATTAAAAAAATTGTTAAATTGCTGGGAATGAAAATGGAAAATACCATAATCATCGGGGATGGCCCCAACGACAAAGAAATGGTGGAAATGGCCGGTGTAGGAGTTTCAGCCGATATTAATGATTTAAAAGCCGAATACTACACTGTTGGAAAGGGTCTCGGAGGAGAAATACTGGTAGATTATCTATTAAAAAAATTATGAGTTTTTCAGTGGGTATCGTGGGATTGCCCAATGTTGGCAAGTCAACGCTTTTTCAGCAGCTTACCAAAAAGCAAGTGGATATTGCAGATTATCCCTTTACTACCATACATCCCAACATTGGCGTTGTACAAGTTCCTGATGAACGTTTGGAAAAAATAGCCCAAGTGGTTAAACCTGAAAAAGTCACTCCCACGGTTATTGAGTTTGTTGATATTGCTGGTCTCATTAAAGACGCTCACAAGGGCAAAGGTCTTGGCAATCAATTTTTGGAACGAATCAAAGACTGCGACGCAATTTTGGAAGTAGTGGACTGTTTTCGCCAAAATTCTAATCCTGAGGCGGACATTGAAACCATCAAAATAGAACTCTCAATGAAGGACCTGGACAAAAAACCCATTGTTTATGTCTATAATGTTAAAGATTAACTTAAAAAATCCTGGAGACCAACTTGCCAAACTAGTTCTGGAGTGCTACAATGTGCTTGATTTAATTACTTTTTACACAATAAAGGGCGGCAAAGAAGCAAGGGCTTGGACTATCAAAAGAGGAACTATGGTGCCTGAAGCAGGAGAAAAAGTTCATTCAGATTTTGAAAAAAAATTCATCAGGGCCGAGGTTATTGATTGGCATAAACTGGTTGAGACGGGTTCTTTGGTCAAAGCGAGGCAACAGGGCCTCATTAGAACCGTAGGCCGAGACTACATCGTCCAAGACGGCGATGTAATCGAATTCAAAATATAGATTGAGAAATACGAAAATGAAACATTATGAATTAACTTGCTTAATTGCATCTGAGTTGCCAGAACAAGAACTAAATTCGCTGCAAGAAAGAATAACTTCTTTTATAATCGAAGAAAAAGGAATCCTGCTTGAAACAAATAGAAAAAGGAGCAAAGCAATTTTGTTGCTTTCAATCTTCCAGTTAGAGCCCGGCAATTTAGCTAACCTTGAAAAAAAACTGAAAGCAGAGAGTCAAATTTTGCGCTTCCTAATTTTAGCAAAAAAACCATCGCGACCTGATGAAGTAATAAAAATTTATCCAAAAGTTGTCAAGCCAAAACGAAAGGTCGAGATAGGAGAAATTGAGAAGAAATTAGAAGAAATATTAGGAGAATAAGGTGAACTTAAACAAAGTTTTTTTAATAGGTCGTTTAACTCGAGACCCGGAAATCAGAGCTTTGCCTTCTGGCCAACAAGTAGCTTCCTTTGGCCTCGCCACAGACAGATATTATCAGGACAAAGCGGGTCAAAAACAGCAAAAAACAGAATTCCACAATATTGTCCTTTTTGGCCGACTTGCTGAGATTAGTTCCCAATATCTAACAAAGGGGTCTTTGGTTTTTCTAGAGGGTCGCTTGCAAACCAGGAGCTGGCAGGACAATTCAGGCCAAAAAAGAAACAGAACAGAGGTTGTGACAGAGAGAATGCAGTTAGGGCCAAAATCAGCAGGCAAAGTTATGCCAACTCAAGAACCAGAAATTCCTCAGAAAGAAGAAATCCCGGTTATTGAAGAAGAAGAAATAGACGTTAAAGACATCCCGCTCTAAAATGCCCTGTTTTTTTTGTCAAAGAAATATTAAAGAAATCGATTTCAAAGATATAGGCCTTTTGGAAAGGTTTATTTCCGGGTTGGCAAAAATCAGGGCAAAAAAAAGAACAGGAGTTTGTTCCCGTCACCAAAGGAGGTTAGCCAAAGCAGTAAAGAGAGCGCGGCATTTGGGCTTGCTGCCTTATACTACGAAATAGGTTTTACTATCTCTTCTTTTATCTTTTTTGTTATATCAGGATTTTCTCTTAAAAATTGCTTGGCGCCGTCCATGCCCTGCCCTAATTTCGTGTTTTCATACTGAAGCCAGACGCCTGATTTTTTTACTACTCCAAGTTTCAGGCCGGTATTTAAAATGTCTCCTGAGTAAGAAATTCCTTCGTTGTAGTAAATGTCAAACTCAGCTGTTTTAAAGGGCGGAGCCACTTTGTTTTTGACGATTTTGGCTTTTACCCTGTTGCCAACGATTTCGTCTCCTTTTTTTATTTGAGCCAAACGCCTTAAATCAATTCTGACAGAGGAATAAAACTTGAGTGCCAAGCCCCCCGGCGTTGTTTCGGGATTGCCAAACATCATTCCTATTTTCATTCTGGTCTGGTTCAAAAATACAACAACTGTTTTTGTTTTAGAAATAACCCCTGAAAGTTTTCTAAGCACCTGGGACATCAACCGAGCTTGAAGCCCTATTTGAAACTCGCCTGCTTCGCCCTCAATCTCGGCTTTGGGCACCAAAGCCGCCACAGAGTCAACCACTATTACGTCAACTTGACCTGACCTGACCAATGTTTCCACAATCTGAAGTGCCTGCTCTCCTGAGTCGGGTTGGGAAATCAACAACTCGTCAATATTGACGCCTATTTTTTTGGCGTAGTCAGGGTCCAAAGCATGTTCGGCGTCCACAAAAGCTCCCACTCCGCCTTGTTTTTGCGCTTCAGCTATAATATGAAGCGCGGCAGTCGTTTTGCCAGAGCTTTCAGGACCGAAAATCTCAATAACTCTACCGCGAGGAATTCCGCCTACTCCCAAAGCTATATCCAAAGAAATGGAGCCGGTCGGAATTGCGTCAACATCAACCGCCCTCACTTCTTTTAATTTCATTATGGCTCCTTCGCCAAACCTTTGTTTGATTTCTTCCACCGCTTCTGCCAAATCTTTTTTTTCATCTTTTTTTTCTTTCGCCATACTGCACTAACTATATACCATAAAAAGAAATTTTACACTTTCGTCCAATCTTCTTTATCTTCTCCCTCTATCTTTGAATAAACATCACGCGGTTTTGCACCATCTCCTGGACCTACCACTCCTTTTTCTTCCAAAATATCTAGAAGCCTTGCTGCTCTGGCATAACCAATTCTCAGACGTCTTTGCAAAAAGGAAGCAGAGGCCTTTTTAGCCAGAGTTACTTCTCTTTTTGCCTCTTCGTAAAGGGGGTCTTGATCAGCTTCAATATGCTCAAGGTCGAGCTCTGGCGTCTCTATTTTACTTTTAAGGTCTTGGGCCAAATGATTTTCCAAAGTAACCTCGTCTATTCTTGGGGCCTCGCTCTTGGCTCTTTGCTCTTTTAAGTAACCCACTACTTTCTTTACCTCCTTTTCCGTCACAAAAGACGACTGGATTCTTCTTGGTTTGCCGATTTCGGGCGAAAGATAAAGAAGGTCTCCTGCGCCCAGGAGTTTTTCAGCCCCCGAAGCATCCAAGACCGTTCTGCTGTCCACCTGAGACGCGACCTGAAAAGTGATCCTTGAAGTGATATTGGCCTTGATTAATCCCGTAATAACTTCAACCGAAGGCCTCTGAGTCGCCACCACAAGATGAATACCAACAGCCCTTGCCATTTGGGCCAGACGAACAACGCCTACCTCCATTTCTCTGCCTTTGGCTGCCATGAGGTCGGCTAACTCATCAATAATTAACACGATATAAGGCATAATCTCCTCTCTTTGAACCGCCCTGGCATTGAAGCTGGCGATGTCTCTCGTTTTTGCGTCAGATAGCACGTCGAATCTCCTTTCCATCTCCCCAATCAGCCATTTCAAAGCGTTTATCGTTTGCGTCGCGTCAAAAATTACCGGACTCAAGAGATGCGGCAGTCCTGCATAAACCACAAACTCCACTCTTTTTGGATCAATTAAAATAAATCTGAGAATTTCCGGCGAGTTCCTGTAAATCAGGGATAAAATCAAACTGTTGAGGTACACGGTTTTGCCCGTGCCCGTTGAGCCCGCCACTAAAAGATGGGGCATTTTAGCCAAGTCCGCATACACTGGAGCGCCTGAAACATCCTGTCCTAAAACAATGGTTAGGGGCTGGGAATTCTGGAAATTCTGATTGTCAATTAATTCTCTCAGCCCAACTTGCTGCCTCGTTTTGTTGGGAACCTCAATGCCAACCAAGGATTTCCCTGGAATTGGCGCTTCAATTCTAATAGGGTGGCTGGCCAGAGCTAAGGCCAAATCATTGTTTAACCCGGTAATTTTTGATAATTTTATGCCTTCGGCCGGCTTTAAAGTATATTGTGTAACGGTAGGGCCGACATTTATTTCTGACATTTCAACAGGTATGTCAAAATTCTGCAACGTTTTTTTAATGATGCTGGCGCTCAAATTAATGTCGCCGGGAGCGGCTTTCCCTTTTTCTCCAGTCAAGAATTCTTTTGGCGGCGGAGAGTAACTGAGGTAAGAGGGCGACAAGGACTTTGTTTTTAATGCTGGCTGCGAAAGTTTGTCCTGCAAAAGCGTTTCTGAGGACTGCATTTGCTGTGAAGGAATCTCTTTAACCTTAAAGCGCGGAGTGCCTTCCACAACCTTTTTGAATACCCTGCTGACCAAAGAGGGCCTTGATTCCATTATTTCAACTTCCCTTTCTGTCTCTTTAACCACTTCTCGCTTAGCTAATCTGTAAGGACCGAAAAGATGCCATAGAATCAAAAATCCTATAATCATCAAGGCCAAAAAAATAATCTGCGTTACTAAAAAGTCAAAGAACCGTAAAAGGGGAGAGGCAGTTATATATCCCAAAAGGCCGCCCTGTCTTTCACCTGGGTTCAAGCCCTCAAGAATCCCCGAAATCCCCACAATAAAAATAAAGATTGCGAGGGTGAGCGCATAAAAAAAATTTTTATACTTAGCTTTAAGTAAAATGAGGCCCGCGAAAAACAGAATTAAGGGAAAAATGAAGAAGGTCTTGCCAATTAAAAACAAAAGGCCTTTTTTAAGGTATTCTCCTGCTACTCCTGAGCGCTCAAAAAAGCTCAGAGAAATAATTAAAGCCAGAAGTATCGTTAATACTCCAGCAATATACCTTTTGCTGCCCTGAGGCAAAGAGAATTTGCTTGACTCATCAGTTTTTCTGGAGTTTTGTCTGTTCTTTTTTTTAGCCATTATTTTCTAAACCCAGTGCCCACCGGTATCAGCTTACCTATTATAACATTCTCTTTAAGGCCCCTCAATTTGTCTTCTTTGGCCTCAAGGGCGGCTCTTATCAGGACTCGAGAGGTTTCCTGGAAAGAGGCAGCAGACAGAAAAGAATCGGTAGTTAAGGCAACCTGCGATATGCCCAAAAGAACAGGAACGCCTTTGACGGGTTTTTTATCTGCTTTCTTTAGGAGAGCCGCTTCTTCCAGAAACCTTGTCTTTGAGACAATTTCTCCTCCCACAAAAGAACTGCTGCCAGGGTCTTTTATGCGCACCCTAGAAAACATTTGCCTGACAATTGCCTCAATGTGTTTGTCGTGAATTGACACGCCCTGGGACACATAAATTCTCTGAACTTCCTTGACAATGTAGCGCTGGGCCTCTGGCACTCCCACCAGCTTGAACAATTCCTTTATGTCTATATTGCCTTCGCAAAGCTGCTCTCCTTTTTTTACGTTTTTGCCAAGTGTTACCCACAAGGCCATCTTGGCGGGTATTCTATATTCAATAACCTCTGGCTTTTCCTGTTTGGCATTTTTTATTTTGGATTCTGGGGCAGTTTGAGATTTGGAGCTTATTTCTTCGGATTTTATCTTAATTATTCCTTCAGAAGTAATTTCCGTAACTTTGCCGTCTGCCAGAGCTACAAGGGCTTTGCCGCCTGGTTCTCTTGTCTCAAAAATTTCCTGAACTCTGGGCAACCCTGAGGTAATATCTGCCCCACCTGCCACCCCTCCCAAGTGGAAAGTTCTCATGGTCAGCTGGGTGCCTGGCTCCCCAATTGCCTGAGCTGCCACAATCCCCACTGCTTCTCCCAATTTCACCAGCCGGTTTGAACCCAAATCCAAGCCATAGCATTTCTGGCAAACACCTTTAGCTGTTTTGCAAGACAAAACCGAGCGCATTTTTATTTTATCAACTTTTCCCTCAACTATTTTTTCAGCCGCCTGCCAGTTAATAATTTCCCCTTTCCTGACAATGCCTTTTATCCCTTCAAGAGTTATTCTGCCTACAATTTTATAAATAAAATTCTGTCCAATTTCTTCAGCCGTTTCTCTTAAGATTTCAGTGCCTTGGGAATCTTTGCAGTCCTCTTCAGCAATTACCACTTCGTGAGCAACATCAATAAGACGTCTTGTCAGGTAGCCGGCTGTTGAGGTCCTTAAAGCTGTGTCAACAGTGCCTTTCCTCGCCCCGTGAGTTGAAATGAAATATTCCAGAACATCAAAGCCCTCTTTGAAAGATGATTTCACCGGCAGTTCAATGGTCTCACCCATTGGGTTTGCTACAAGCCCCTTCATGCCAGCCATTTGCACGGGCTGGGACCAAGACCCTCTGGCTCCTGCATCAATAAAAGAAAAAACAGGTCCATGCTCTGGCAGTGTTTTGGGCACCAACTTTTCTATCTCTGTTTTAGCTCTTGCCCAGATTTCAATAACCCTATTTGTCTTCTCGTCTTGAGAAAGCAGGCCCTTTTTGGAGTAGTCCTCAATTTTCTCAACCTCTGCTTCGGCTGATTTAATTATCTGCCCTTTCTCTGGCGGCACGATTAAATCATCCATACCCCAGGACAATCCAGAAAGAGTCGAGTATTCAAACCCAAGCTGCTTGATTTTGTCCAAAGTGTCTTCAAAAATCTGGCTTTTGTACTTTTCAATGAGGTCTTTGGCGATTTTTTCAAGGTCTTTTACCCTGATTTCGGAATTCTGAAAAGGAAAGTCATCGGGCAAGGCAGCGTTAAAAATAATCCTGCCCACGCTTGTCTCAATAAAATCTTTCTTAATTTTTAATTTTATTTTTGCTTTTATGTCAGCTTCTCCGAACTCATAAGCCAAAAGTGCTTCCTCGGAGCTTGAAAATACTTTCCCTTCTCCCTTTGCTCCCGGCTTTACCTTTGTCAGCCAGTAACAGCCCAAACTAATATCCTGATAAAGAGTTATAATGGTGGTGCCTGTAGATGGCTTCAAAAGATTTAATGTTGAGAGCATAATCTCTCTGGCTTCTTTCTGGGCTGCTTCGGAAAGCGGCACATGGACAGCCATCTGGTCACCGTCAAAGTCAGCATTAAAGGCCCTGCAAAACATTGGATGCACCTGGATTGAAGAACCTTCAATTAAAACCGGCCGAAATGCCTGTATCCCAAGCCGGTGGAGAGTAGGGGCTCGGTTCAAAAGCACCAATTTGTCTTTAACGACTTCTTCCAAGCATTCCCAAACCTCATCGCTGCCTTCTTCAATTATTCGTGAAGCTCCTCTTACATTATAGGCTAATTCTTTGTCAAGAATTTTTTTAATAACAAACGGCTTGAAAAGTTCCAAAGCCATTATTTTGGGCAATCCGCACTGATTCAATTTTAATTCAGGCCCCACCACAATCACAGAACGCCCTGAGTAATCCACACGCTTTCCCAAAAGATTCTGGCGGAATCTGCCTTGCTTGCCTTTAAGCATATCTGCCAGGGATTTCAAAAGGCGCTTGCCGCCAGTCGTGGCCTGAGTCAACGTTCCTTTTCTCATTCCGTTATCAATAAGAGCGTCAACTGCTTCCTGAAGCATTCTTTTTTCATTTCTGACAATAACTTCAGGCGCATCAATTTCCATCAAGTGTTTTAACCGGTTGTTCCTGTTGATAACTCTGCGATAAAGGTCATTCAGGTCTGAAGATGCATATCGGCCTCCGTCCAACTGGACCATGGGCCTCAAGTCAGGGGGCAGAACAGGCAGAACAGTCAGAAACATCCACTCAGGCCGGATGCCTGTTCTCTCCATGGCTTGAAACATTTTTTGCCGTCTCAAAATCTTTCTTCTGTTTTGTGGCGCTGCATTTTCCAGCTCTGCCTTCAAATTGGCTATTTCCTTTTTAAGGTCTACTTTCTCACAAATCTTTCTCAGGACTTCGGCCCCGGTCCCTGCTTCAAAGACCTCTCCATATCTGACGGCCAAGGTATGATACTCAAGCTCAGAAAGAATTCTCAGGGGTTTAAGCTCCTTAATTTCTTCCCGCGCCCTATCCCTTGCGTCTTTCAGTTCTTTGACTTTTGACAATCGCTGAGGCTTTGCTTCATCTTTCACCTCACTTGGCTTCGCATGGCTCGGTTTTTGATTTTTGATTTTTTGCTTATATTCTTTATCTATCTCCTCCAAAACCCTTTTTTTCGCTTCCTCCCTGACGTTTGTGATAATATAGGCCGCAAAATAAATTATCCTCTCTAACTGCTGCATGGGAATGTTTAAAATAAGCCCTATTCTACTTGGCATTCCTCTTAAAAACCATATATGCGAGCATGAGTTTGCCAATTTAATGTGGCCCATTCGCTCACGCCTGACTGAGGACTTTGTCACCTCAACCCCGCACCTGTCGCAGACCACTCCCTTGTGCCTTACTCTCTTATATTTCCCGCAATAACATTCATAATCCTTTTCCGGGCCGAAAATTTTCTCATCAAAAAGGCCGTCTTTTTCAGCTCTCTGAGTCCTGTAGTTTATGGTTTCAGGTTTGAGCACTTCACCCTTTGACCAACTCAAAATTTCCTCAGGCGAGGCAAGTTTAATACGGATGGATTCTAAATCTTCTACTCTCATATGTTTCCTTCTTTTACCCGAGCGGAGCGAAGAGTGCTCGCAGAGAGCTCCGCTCTCTTCTCGCCCCTTCGGGAGGAAGATGACAGAAGTTCAGCGCCCGGTTTTTCTTTTACCTCCACTGATAATCCTAATGACTTAAGTTCGTTAACTAAAAGGTTAAATGAGGCCGGTATGTTGGGGGGCTTTATGTCTTCTCCTTTCAAAATCGCTTCATAGGTAGCAGCTCTGCCAGGAACATCGTCTGACTTAATCGTCAGCATCTCTTGCAAAGTGAAAGCTGCTCCATATCCCTCCAGAGCCCAAACCTCCATTTCGCCAAAGCGCTGGCCCCCAAACTGCGCCTTCCCTCCAAGGGGTTGTTGGGTAATCAGAGAGTATGGCCCTATTGAGCGCATATGAATTTTGTCTTCAACCATATGAATTAATTTCATCATATATATTTGGCCTACCGTGATTTTTTCGGGAAATGGAAGGCCTGTTCTTCCGTCAAAAAGAAGAGCCTTGCCGTCCTCTGGCAACCCAGCTTTTTTTAGTTCTTCTTTTATGTCTTTCTCTGTCGCACCCAAAAGAGCTGGGGAAATTGCCACATATCCCAATTTTTTGGCAGCCCACCCCAGATGGGTTTCCAAAATCTGGCCCAGATTCATTCTGGAAACGACGCCCAAAGGATTCAAGACAATGTCAACAGGGGTGCCGTCCTCCAAAAAAGGCATTTCTTCTTCCCTCATTACTTTGGAAATTACACCTTTGTTGCCGTGGCGCCCCGCTAATTTATCGCCTGCCTGAATTTTGCGAATTGAAGCCACCTCCACCCGAATCCTTTTTATAACGCCTGGCTCCAGTTTATGCCCCAGTTCCCTGGAAAATATCTTGACGCTGACAACTCTTCCCCTTTTCCCATGTTCCATAAGCAAAGAGGTGTCTTTAACTTCTCTAGCTTTTTCCCCGAAAATAGCTCTTAACAATTTTTCTTCGGCCGTCAGGTCGGCCTCCCCTTTTGGCGATATTTTCCCAACCAAAATATCATTGGGCCCGACTTCAGCTCCCACCCTGACAATTCCTTCTTCGTCCAAGTCTTTTAATTTTGTCTCTGCAACATTGGGAATATCGTAAGTGGTTATTTCAGGCCCCAATTTTGTCTCTCTCACGTCGCAGCTAAAGTCCTCAATATGAATTGAAGTGTAGACATCGTCTTTAACTAATCTTTCTGAAATTAAAATGGCGTCTTCAAAATTCCAGCCCCTCCAAGGCAAAAAGGCAACCAAAGTATTCCTGCCCAAAGCCAATCGGCCTTTGGAAATTCCTCCGCCGTCAGTTAAAACATCGCCACTTTTTACTTTTTGCCCTTTTTTCACCAATGGCTTTTGGTGAAAACAAGTGTACTGGTTGGTTCTCATAAAGGTACGGAGATTATAGTTCGTGGGCTTTGTTTTCTTTGGCTTTATGGTTATGTGCTTTGAGTCAACTTCTGTTACTACGCCCTCTTCACTAGCAATAATTTCGAGGCCCGAGTCCTTGGCCACGATTTCTTCCAAACCCGTGCAGACAAAAGGCGGCTCTGGATTAATTAAGGGCGAGGACTGCCTTTGCATGTTGGAACCCATTAGAGCTCTACTCGCATCGTCATTTTGCAAAAAAGGAATTAGAGAGGTTCCAGCAGAAATTGATTGCTCTGTGGAAACGTCAATGAAATCGATTTTTTCTCTCTCACAAAACCCGGGCTCCCCTTTTATTCTTGCGTCAATTTTTCCAGGGATTAAATTGCCTTTTGAGTCAATGGGAACTCCGGCGTGGGCTATATTATATCTTTCCTCTTCATGGGCTGAAAGATATTGAACTTGTGATGTCACTCTGCCTTTCTCAACTTTGAAATAAGGCGTCTCAATAAACCCGTAAGGATTAACTCTGGCAAAAGCAGCCAGGTGCGATACCAAACCAACATTAGGCCCTTCTGGCGTCTGAATTGGACAGATTCTGCCATAGTGCGATGGCTGAACGTCTCTCACCTCAAAGCCCGCGCGTTCTCTGGTTAAACCCCCTGGGCCTGTTGCTGACAGCCGCCTTTTATGCTCTAATTCTGCCAAAGGATTTTCATTATCCATAAATTGGCAAAGCTGGCTTGAGGTGAAAAACTCTTTGACAGCAGCCATCATAGGCCTTGGATTAATAAGTTGTGCGGGCGCCAGAGTGTCAAGGTCTAAAGTTGACATTCTGTCTTTGATTATTCTTTCCATTCTGACCAGGCCAATTCTTAGACGATTTTGCAAAAGTTCATTAAAAGTCCTCACCCTTCTGTTCCCTAGGTGGTCAATTTGGTCTGGCCTGCCTTTGGGGTCATTATTGAGCCGTATGACCTCTTTTAACACCGCCACCACGTCTTCTGGCTTCAGCACCCTGTCATGAACAGCGATTTCGGTTTCTTTGTTTTGCGCTTTTCTCTTTGCGTTTGCCAAGGCTTTAGTCGAGGCGCGAGAAGAACGAAGTTCTGCGAACTGCGCTTTTTTTAATTCTGGCAGCCGCTGCCACATTCTCCAGCGTCCCACTTTGGAAAGGTCGTAGCGTTCGAAGTTGAAAAACACATTATCAATAAATTCTCTGGCAGTATCTGGAGTAACCAGTTCATTTGGCCGCAAAACCATATAAATCTCTACCAGCGCCTCTGCATGGTTTTTGGCGCGGTCTCTCTTTAACGTTTCCTCAATGTATTTCACTTCGCCTAGGTCTACTTGGCTAAACACGTCTTGCATCTCGCCATTTTTGCCAATGCCAAATGCCTTAAGGAGAGTGGTTGCAGCCACCTTTCTTTTTCTGTCAATCTTGACGACAATTTGGCCTGAGGGTTCTGTCTCAAATTCCAGCCAGGCGCCTCTGCTTGGGATAATTTTTGCCCCAAAATAATTCCTGCCAGAAACCTGCTGGCTGGTGAAAAAAGCGCCCGGCGACCTTATTAACTGCGATATGGCCACCCTTTCCACTCCGTTAACGATAAAAGTGCCTCTCTCGGTCATTAAAGGGAAATCAGTCAGAAAAACCTCCTGTTCTTTAACTTCTTTTGTTTTTAAGTTAACGAGCTTGGTCCTTACCCTTAAGGACGCTTCAAAAGAGTCATTGTTTTCCTTGGCCTCAAAATCGGTTTTATATTTTGCCTGGCCGAACGTGTAATCCAAAAACCAGAGCTCAAGCTCTTTTTTGGCATAGTCCTTGATCGGGGAGATTTCCTGAAACAGTTCTTTTAGGTCTTTTTGCCAAAATCTCTGCCAGTTTTCTTTTTGTATGGAAAGCAAATAAGGCAGGGGGAGAGAAATTTTTGACTTGGCGAAATTTTTTATTTTTACTTCCTCCATTGAAATAAATTTATTTATTGAGAGGGCTGCTAAAGCAAAGCTTCATCTCTTGTTTCGCTTCGCTCAACGCGAGATAAATTATGTATTCAGCGAGCATAAACGCACAAAAAACCCTAAATTATCTGCTTTTTAGGGCAATTTCTTTATTAAATTTTAATGCAGGCGGGAAATCAAGTTAAAGTTTTTAAAAGCTCAGTAATTTTAATTATAATCTTTTTTAAAAAGAGTGTCAAACCCCGTATATCAACTTCCAGCGCCTTCGGCGTTTCTCTGTTTGTAAAACATTGGAGGTTGTATTACGGGATCAAATACAGACCATCACTCCGTCAGCCGCTCTGGCGGCTTTTCCTCAATTGGTGGCTGCCCGGGGGTTATCCCTAAAAGAGCACTCTTCCCTGACCTTAAATTAGCCAAAATCATTTTTAGTTCTTGGTTGTCAGGATTAAATTCTTGTATTTTCTCAAACTGCAAAATTGCCTCCTGCTTTGCCCCTTGCCTGTCCAAAATTAACCCTAAAAAGTAGCGGGCGTTGGAGTAATTAGGGTCAATTGATATTGCTCTTTCAAACTCCAATTTTGCTTTTTCTATTTGCTCGTCATTGTAATAAATAAGTCCCAGCTGAAAAGCAAGGCCTATGTCAAAGGGAACAACCTGTTTGGTCTCTTCAAGCTTGGCAATGGCCTCTTTGAGCTTGCCATCTCTGATATGTATCATGGCAATTTGAAAATGGGCAGGTGCATAATCGGCCTTAAGAGAAATTGCTTTTTCAAAGTTCTGCTTAGCCAACAGCAAACTTTGCAGTCGTTCTTCCTCTCTTGCCTGTTGCAAAAACAAATCAGACATTGCCAAATAAACCCTGCCTATTTCCATTGGAATATAGGGGCTTACTGGCTCAAGTTCCATCGCTCTTTCATAAGAACTGAGAGCCCAGTTATCAGCTTCTCCCAATATGCCAATCATGTTTCGGTAAACCGACCCCCTGACATTCCAATTAGCCACGTTGTTTGGGTCGACTACTGTTGCCTGGCTGGCCGTATTTACAGCAGCAGCTATTAATGGCTCAGCCCGGCTCCTTAACTCCTCTGGCGTTAAATCGGTTCTGGCCAAAAGCTGTTGCAATCTAAACATAGAAATTTGCGAAAGATCGCGCCAGTATAAATCCATTCTGGGATTAAGATTGGTTGCCTTTGAAACAAAATCTGAGCTCTGCTCTCTCTCTCCTTTCTGCCAGGCGACTAAACCCTGGAAATATCGAACTTCGGCCCAATATTTTTGCGCGTAAAAGAATAATAGTCCGGTTCCCAAAACCAGAATAAAAACAAAAGAGAAAGATGCCCCCAAGGTTGCCAAGGGCGAGCCGCTAAGACTCCAAACTCTCTTTTTCTCCTCGCCCAAGAGTGCTGAAAAAGAAACCAGCAACCAGAATAAAAATAAAATTGAAAGATTGTCTGGATACAGGAAAAAGCTTAAGACAAGGCCAACAAAGCCGGCAAAAATTCCCCAAGATAAAAGGTTGTTTAAAGTGTCTTGCCTGAGCTTTGTATCAGTTTTTTTTAAAATATCTGCAAAAATTAGTTTGAAGCATGCAGCCGCCAAAAAAAAGAAAGCTAAAATTCCCAAAATCCCAGTCCCAATTATCCTGTCAATGACCACAGAAGAGGGCTGCAAGAACCTTATCCCCCAAAAAATCGTCTCGTTTATAGATTGAGGTTTTTTCTTTAGCCATTCGTAAAAAAATGTGCCGGGGCCTGAGCCCAAAATCCACGACTTAACTGGCAACTTTTCCAAGACCTCAACGCTCGCTTTGTTGCTGGGCAATATTTCCAGAGGGACAGTCGGAATTTCTCTCGGCAGAGAGAACCTAAAGACAGCAAAGAACAAACTGATTATTAAAATAGGTGTCAGAAGGGCCGTCAAACTCAGCCTGCCTGTTTTCCATAATCTGGCGACAGAAAGGGCAAGCAAGCAACCCGTACCAGCCGTGAGAATAAGCCAAGCTATTTGAAAATTAATTAAAAAAAGAGCTGCCAATAAAGCTAAGCCAGAAGCCCCCAAGGCAATCCTAAAGAAATTTTTGAAGTAGAAAAGCAAGGGTAAAAGCAAAATCAGCAAAACAGAAAAATAAATGGCCAGAGAATTGACAGAGCCGATGGTATTGAAAGAAATCTGTCTGCTAAAATTAAAAGGCAAGAAAAACTTTGAGAAAAGCTGGGCAATAAAAAAAACAGCAGCAAAAAATCCGGAAGTAAAGAGGGTCAAAAGCAAAAAATGAATTTCTTCTTTTCTAAAAAGATTGGTGATTACAAAATATAGTGCCGCTAATGCCAGAATAGAAAGAAAGCTCGTGGCAACAGGCAGGGGCATACCCCAGAAACTTCCATATCTGGAAAGGGAAAAAAAGGTTGAAAGCAAAACAACCAGGAGCAAAAGCGCCACCGGAAAATTAACTATGCTGAAGTTAATTTCCAATCTTTTGGAAATTAGGGTATAAGTCAAAAAGCTGAAAAAAGAAATCGAAACCAGAAAGAGCAAGAGGGTCTGCTTTTGGAATTCCAAAACATTGCTGGCCCAGGGCAAAAAGAAAAGCGGCAACAAGAAAACCAGGGTATAAACCAAGTATTTTGAAAGTTTCAGAAAAATTCCTGCCCCGTAGGAGACAGAAGGTTTTCTTTCGGGGTCACCCTTTGGTTTACTGCTTTTTAGTGCTTCTGTGGTATCGGCCATAATAAGTATATTTTAATCTTATCTATAAAAATGTCAATTTGGGGCACTAAAGATTATTTTTCGGGCGTATTTATTTCTAAAATTAAATTTTACTTTAATAACTGGGTTTGGCAAAATACTTTTTACTCTATCTGCCCATTCTATGGCAATGATGTTTTGGGGGTCAGAAATAATTTTTTTAAACCCCAAGTTCAAAATCTCTTTTGGCGATTTAATGCGGTAACAATCAATATGATAAAATGTTTTAAATTTTTTTATTTTGAATTTAGAATTTGTTTCGGATTTAGAATTTCGGATTTCGAATTTTCTCATAATAACGAAGGTCGGGCTTAAAATCTTTCCTTTAATCCCCAGGCCTTTGGCAAAGCCCTGCAAGAAGGTGGTTTTGCCTGAGCCCAATTCCCCTTCCATGGCCAAAACTAGGCATTTTTTCCTTTGCTTTGTTCCTAAAATTTTTTGGGCAAATTCTTTTCCGAGTTTTTTTGTTTGAGGGGTGCTCTTTGTTAAAAAGTAGTTGACCATTTCTTTACAATAATATAATGTAAAGTAATTTATTCTATTTATTGTACCATGATTAGAGAAAAAATTACCGGTGAGGTGCAAATTGCTGAGATAAGCGTTGGAAACATTGCTGAGTTTGCAAAAAAAATTGAGCAATTTTTAACTGCTTCAGCCACTGAGCTTTTGGGTGTTATCCTGGCAGGAACTATTTCTCTTGACGCTTCTGACATTCATTTAGAACCCGAAGAAGAAAAAGCAAAGCTCAGGGTAAGAATTGACGGAATTTTGCATGATGTAATGGCCCTGGAACCCAAAACCTACCAGCAGCTAGTTTCCAGAACCAAGCTTCTTTCCGGAATAAAATTAAATATAACTGACCGGCCCCAAGACGGCAGATTTACCATTTTACTGCAAAAAACAATTATTGAAATACGCTCTTCAACCCTGCCTGCCGAATACGGCGAAGCGATTGTCTTGCGAATTTTAAACCCGAAAAGTTTGATTGAAATAGAGGCCCTGGGCTTGAGGCCGGACTTGATAGAGATGTTCAGCCACGAGATTAAAAAACCGAACGGCATGATTATTGTTACGGGCCCTACTGGCTCTGGAAAAACTACCACTCTTTATGCTGTTTTGAAGAGAATAAATAAGCCAGAAATTAAAATCATCACGATTGAAGACCCTGTGGAGTATCATTTGGAAGGGTTGTCCCAAACGCAGGTTGATGCCTCAAAAGGATACACTTTTTCTTCAGGCCTTCGCTCAATCGTTCGACAGGACCCTGATGTGGTTTTGGTAGGGGAAATAAGGGATATAGAAACTGCTGAAATCGCCATGCAGGCAGCCCTAACAGGGCATTTGGTTTTCTCAACTTTGCACACCAATGATGCAGCAGGGGCCGTAGCGCGTCTGGTTGATTTGGGAGTAAGGCCTGTTTCAATAGCACCTGCAATCAATATGGTAGTTGCTCAACGGCTTCCGAGAAAAGTGTGCAAAAAGTGTGTTAAATTTGTAGCGCCATCTGCTGAGGATTTGGCAAAGATAAAAAAGGGTCTGGCAAGTGTTAAAAAAGATGTTTTGCCCAAAGAATTTTTTGACAAGAAATTTAAGATACCTCTATCCAAAGAGTGTGAGACATGTAATTTCACCGGTTATCGAGGCAGAGTTGGGGTCTATGAAACATTTTTGGTTGACGACGAAATGGAGAGATTTATTTTGAAGTCCCCTTCGATTGTTGACATGCGAGACCTGGCAATAAAAAAAGGAATGGTTCTAATGCATCAGGACGGGTTGATAAAAGTTTTGCAAGGAATAACCACCATTAAAGAAGTAGAAAGGGTGACGGGGGAATAATAACAACCCCAAAGATGAGGGCCACTTGGTTTTAGGAACGCAAAGTTTAGAGTCTCTCTGAGGAGCGGCTCAGCCTAAGCCCAGCCGTCCATCTAAGAAAAATTCCTGGCCCTCATCTTTGGGGCTGTGCCATATCTTTTAGTATAATATATTATGAAAATTTTGTCAAGAGCTGTATTTTTGCCGCTTTTCTTGTTCTGGGTCGGCGCAGCTGCTGCGGAAAAAATAGATATCAATACTGCTTCTTACGAAAAGCTGCAAGACATAATTTGGGTTGGTCCTGTTATTGCCCAAAGAATAATAGACGCGAGGCCTTTTTACTCT
>CAYJRW010000004.1:18103-30897 GCA_964372865.1 uncultured Candidatus Saccharibacteria bacterium
CCAAAGAATAATAGACGCGAGGCCTTTTTACTCTTTGGATGACTTGACCCGAGTGCAAGGCATTGGGTCAAAAACCTTAGAAGACATCAAAAACCAAGGACTGGCATGGGTTGACCCGGTTTTGCAGCCGCCTAAAATAGAAAGGGGAGAAGCAGTTGCTGAAAGCGGATTGGCGGCAGCTGCAGACCCAATCAGACAAGAATACTCTGGCCTCCAAGCCAGAAAGCCATTCCAGGTTTTTCTAATAGCTTTGGTTCTGGCCGTTTTTTCCGGGGCAACAATTTTGCTGATTAAAAATAAGGTTAAAAACATTAATAATAAGGGTGTATGAGCGGGCATTCACATTCAAAGACAATAAAAAGAGTTAAAGAAGCGGGCGATAAAAAGAGAAGTAAGATTTTTTCGAAAATGGCCAGATTAATTTCGGTTGCGGCAAAACAGGGAGGTCCGAATCCAAACGCCAATCCTAAATTGCGCCTGGCTATTGAAACGGCCCGGGAAATGAACGTCCCAAAAGATAACATTGAAAGGGCTGTCAAGCGAGGTGCCGGTGAGATTTCTGGCGAAAAGCTGGAAGAAGTGTTGTTTGAGGCCTATGGCCCAAGAGGCGTAGCTATATTAATTGAGGGAATTACTGACAATAAAAACAGGGCCTTGGCAGAGGTAAAACAGGTTCTTTTGCAAAATGGTGGGAAATTGGTTGGGGAAGGGGGGGTCAAATGGATGTTTGAGCGAAAATTAGAAAGTACCGGCTCTTTGGAGTGGAAGCCAAAGCAAGAAATTGAGGTTGATGAGGAAACAAAAACGGCCTTACAAAGACTTTTTGAAGCCCTAGACGATTTAGACAGCGTCCAAGAGATTTACGCTAACATCAATTTTCCGTGAAACGGAAACGCCGATAATGAAGAGAGTAAAATTCTCTTTAAACATAAAAAATGGCTAAAGAAATAGAGACGAGAAAAAAAGCAGTTAAAGAATTGGCAGGGCAGGGCTGGATAACATGGTATCCTGCGAAAGTTCGCTTTAAACAAAACGACATTTTTGGAATTATTGATTTACAGGCCTTAAAGGGAAAAAAGTTGAGGCATATTCAATTGACGACTCTAGCCAACGTTGCCAGGCAGCGAAAGAAGATTTTGAGTTTCTTTAGGAAAAGAAGGGTTAAGCTGCCGATAGAAATTTGGTACTGGTTAAAAAAGCAGAAAAAATTTAAGAAAGAAAGGATTTAGGAGGTTTGCTGAAGTCTTCTTAATCCTACCTGCTCAACCGCTGCTTGCGGGCTTGACAAGCATTTTTGAGAGGTTATACTAATCCGTATGAGAATCAAAGGTCGGCCAACTGAATAGCTATTAAGTAAAAATAAAATATGATTTTCGAAGACAAGCTTTTGACCGCCATTATAAACCAGCACGAAGAAGGGGAAGAAAAACCAGAAGAAGAAACGCCAGAAGAGAAAGAAGAGGAGGTTATTGAGTAAGGGATTTGCAAATTGCCCTCAAGTGTTGTAAAATGCAGCACGTGAGGGCGATTTTTGTTTTAAAATTTTTAGGCCTTTCTTTTAGCATCTTAATTGTCGGGGTTTTATTTTTGTTTGTGTATTACGCCAAGGATTTGCCGAGGCCTGAGAAGTTTATTGAAAGGCAGCTTGCTCAGTCAACAAAAATTTTTGACAGGTCAGGTCAGGTTCTTTTATATGAAGTGTACGGCGAAGAAAAAAGAACTTTCAAGCCCCTGTCTGAAATGCCGGAATATTTAGTCAAGGCCGTTATTGCCTCAGAAGACATTGATTTTTACAGACACTTTGGGATTGATTTCAAAAGCATGGCGCGCTCGGCCCTCATCAACCTTAAAATAGGGCGCCCTGTTTATGGGGGGTCAACAATATCGCAACAATTAATCCGCTCAACATTTTTAACCCTGGAAAAGACGCCAAAAAGGAAAATCCGGGAAATAATTTTAACTTTAGAGCTTGAAAGGCGTTATCCCAAAGACCAAATTTTGGAGTGGTACTTAAACCAGGTTCCTTTTGGCCAGAACAGTTACGGGGCGGAAGCTGCCTCTGAGACATATTTCCAAAAGTCGGTTTTAGAAATATCTCTGGCTGAGTCAGCTACTTTAGCTGCCTTGATTCAAGCGCCAAGCTATCTTTCGCCTCACGGAGAACACAAAGAAGAACTCTTGAGCAGAAAAAATGTGGTCTTGGACAGAATGGTTAAAGCCGGCTTCATATCTTATGGCGAGGCACAAGAGACAAAAGAAGAAGAATTACATTTTGCAAAAATTTTACAGCCAATAAAAGCCCCCCATTTTACTCTCTGGGTCAGGGAATATTTGGAAGAAAAATACGGCGATCTGCTTCGCGAAAAAGGGCTGAGAGTTTTTACTTCTTTGAACTGGGAGCTGCAACAATTGGCAGAAAAAGCTGTTTTTGACTACTCTCAAAGAAACACGGGTTTTGGAGCTCATAATGCAGCCCTGACCGCAATTGATCCTCGGTCGGGTGAGGTCTTAGCCATGGTCGGTTCAAAAAACTGGTTTGCCGAACCTTATCCTGAAAACTGTGTCCCGGGGGAAAATTGTTTGTTTGACCCCTATCCTAATGTAGCACTCCTCAAGAGACAGCCAGGCTCCGCCTTTAAACCATTTGTTTACGCAACTGCTTTCCAGAAAGGTTACGATGACAACCACGTGGTCCTTGACGAGGAAACAAACTTTGGTTTGTGGGGAGGCAAGCCCTATATCCCTCAAAACTATGACGGCAGATTTCGGGGGCCTGTAACTTTAAGGCAGGCTCTGGCACAGTCCCTGAATGTGCCTTCGGTAAAAGTTTTGGCACATTTGGCAGGACTTTCAGACTCTATACAAACGGCCAAAAATTTCGGCATTACCACTTTGACCGAACCTGCTTCTTTTTATGGCCTGGCACTTGTTTTGGGAGGGGGGGAAGTTAAATTGCTTGATATGGTCTCTGCCTACGGGGTCTTTGCCACAGAAGGGGTATATGTGCCACCTGTAAACATTTTAAAGGTTGAGGATTCTGAGGGCAATATTATTGAAGAAAACAAAAAAACCCAAAAGAGGGTTATCGAAAGGGCGTCTTCTCAGCTAATCACTGATATTCTCTCAGACAATGAAGCAAGAAGCCCTATTTTTGGGCTAAGGTCTCCAATGTACTTTGAGAATTATAAGGTAGCTGCCAAGACCGGCACCACTCAGGATTTTAAAGACGGCTGGATTTTGGGTTATACGCCTTCAGTTGTAGCAGGTGTCTGGGTCGGCAATAACGACAATACGCCAATGTTTAGAGAACCAGGCATTGTGTTAGCTGGCCCAATTTGGCGAACTTTTATGGAGGGTGCTCTGGCAAAAATACGCTAGACCCCTCGCCCAACATACGGCGTAATTTCTTCTATTAGTTCTTTTGGCGTATATTGCGTCTTAATCAAGTAGGCTTTGACTCCCAGCCCAAGAGCTTCTTTTTTTGTTTTGGTGTCATCATAATTTGAAATAACAACAACAGGGATGTCAGCGGCAATTCCAGTTTCTTTTGCTTTTTTTAAAAAGTCAATCCCGTTTGTTCTGGGCAATAAAATGTCCAATAAGATTAAGTCGGGCTTTTGCTTTTTTAAGTAGTCCAGCGCCTCTTCTGAGGAAAAGACCAAATCAACCTTAAAACCGACTTCTTTAAGTTTATCCTGGTACATTTCTCCCAGCATTTTCTCATCTTCTACCACCAAAATCTTTTCCATGATTAGCTTACCTTGATGGGCATTACCACATAAAGGTAACTTGAGTCGCCTACTGGTTTTAGAATGGCCGGGCCCTCTTCTTTGTTCAGCTCAAAGAGAATTTCTGAGCTTTTTATGTTGGCGAGCCCTGAAAGAAGAAAGCGGTGGTTAAAGGAAATTTCCAAAGGCGCTCCTTTTATTTTCCCCGTCAAAAAAGAAGTATGTTCGCCAATGTCTGAATTTTGGCTGAAAAACTCTACCCCTCCTCTGTCAGCATTAATGTTAAGCTTAATGTCATTTATTTTCCCTCCAAAAAGAGCCGCCATCCTGAGATTGTTTAAAAACTCAGTCCTTTGTAAAATTGCCTGCGTCTCGTATTTTTTGGGTATGATTTCCTGATAGGCAGGGTATTCTCCGTCAATTAGCCGCGAAACAAGGGCTATTTCCGGATGGCTGGTCTCTTCCATCTGGCTTTCTACAAGAATCTGGTTTGTGGAAAAATATATCTTAGCTTTGCCTTTTTTTTGACTAAAAATGTTGATTATTTCTTTAGCTGTCTTTTGAGGAACGATAAAAGATACCCCCTGATTAAAGCCGTCGGAAAAAGTAATTCCGTCTTTGATAGTAATGGTTTTTTCTCCCAAGCGAAAAGAATCGGTAGCGGTTATTCTAATGGCATCTTTTTGGAATGCAAAAAAGACGCCGGAAATCTCTGGCCGGGTTTGCGACAAAGAAGCGATGTCAGCAACCTGTTCAAGCCCTTGGCACAATAAAAAGGCGTCCATTTCCACAAAGCTTTCTTTTGCGACCTCAGGAATTATTGGAAAATCATCTGCCAAGGCGCCCTTAAACTTGGCCTTATGACTCCCACATTCCAGAATTAGGGAGTTTTCTTTTGTTTCTATGGAAATTTGTTGGTTGGGTAAAAAACCTAAAAAATTTGATAACAAAGAAAAGGGGATTGTAAACTCTCCCTCTTCATCAACTTTTGCCAAACTCCACCATTTTATCCCTGTTTCTAGGTCTGTAGTTGTCAGGGTCAAAAAATTTTTCTTTGTCTGAATCAGAACATTATTTAAAATCGGCAAAGTTAAAGTTTTAAGAGTAGTTTTTTCTACAATACGCAAGCCAGTTTTTAATTTTTCTTGCAAAATAACTAATCTCATATAAATTAAATATTTACTATTACAAATGCAAATTAGTTTTATGTTGAGCTTAAACGTGATAAAAGAAAATGGGGAAAAACACGGGCTTAATTGAGGATAAAACGGTATGAATCGCCCCTTACTTATATGTCCCCAAATTTTCCCCACTTTTTAAGCAGGCTAATCCTCATAAATTCTTTGTTTAATCAAGATGAGCTCATCGACCAGCTTTTCGTTTTCCTTTAGCTCTTTGTCTATTTTCTCATAAGCATAAATTGCAGTGGTATGGTCTTTACCATCGAATTTTCTGCCTATAAAAGGATAGGAACACTTTAGCTCGTTTCTTAATAAATACATTGCAATTTGGCGGGGATATACAACCTCTCTTTTTCTTGAAGAATGCAATAATTCCTTTTCTTTAAGGTCATAAAACTGTGCAACCGTACGGATTACTTTAACTGGTGTAGTAACCCTTGGGCGAGAAAAAATAGCGCTCTTTAAAAGAAATTTTGCCGTTTCAAAGTCGGGCGGCTGGTTTTGCAGTTTCTGGTAGGCTGCCAAACGATTAAGGGCGCCCTCAAGCTCCCTTATATTTTTCTGTATATTGGTGGCGATATAATCAAAAATTTCATCTGATAAATCAAGAAACCTTTCTTTCGTCTTTGTTTTAAGAATGGCGACTCTTGTTTCAAAATCGGGCGAGCCGATGTCTGCTAGCATGCCGCCTTCAAAGCGAGACCTTAACCTTTCAGCCAAAGCCGGAATTATTTTTGGCGGTCTATCAGAAGAAACAATAATTTGCTTATTTTTCTCATAAAGAGTGTTAAAAATATGGAAAAACTCTTCTTGCGTCTTTTCTTTTCCTGCCAGAAACTGAATATCGTCAATAATCAAAACGTCAATCTGGCGATATCGCAACTTGAAGGACTCCATTTCCTGATTCCTTATTGAAGTTATCACCCCCGAGGTGAATTTTTCTGCCGAAGTGTACTTTACCCTTTTTTTCGAAAAGTTTTTAACAACTTCATTGCCAAGCGCCTGCAGCAAATGGGTTTTGCCCAGGCCCACTCCTCCGTATATAAACAGTGGGTTGTAGACAAATCCAGGATTTTTTGAAACGGCAAGGGCGGCTGCATGTGGCAATTCGTTGAAGGGACCCACCACAAAGTTTTCAAAGCCATAGCGAGGGTTGAGATTGGTCTCTTTGTCAACTTTAAACTCAGCAAACTCAAGCTGGTCAAAGGGGAGAGCATCTTCTCTCTCCCGTCTTAAAATTTTTAAAGCCGGCCTGCCAAGAACGTACTTCACCTCTTTAATTGTTTCGTCCAAATTGTGTAAAATCTTGAAGATATTTTTATTATATTTTTGTTCCAGCCACTCTTTAGCAAAAGCGTTGGGGACAGAGACCGCAACCTCCCCGTCTTTCAGGTCAATGATTCTCGTATTTTTAAACCAGGTGGCAAAGTTAGCCTGAGATATGTTTAATTGAATTTGGGCAAGCACTGCCTGCCAGAGTTCATCTCCAGTCATACTACATTATATTCATAAATCAAGAGAATGTAAAATCAGGATAAAAATACAAATTTTGTTAATAAAGTGTGGATGATATGGGGAGGCGCTGAACTTCGTTCGTCTTCACCCTGCGCTAACGCCTGGGTAATTGACTGAAATAATTTTAAGAGTATAATAAAAAATTAGCATGTCAATAACATATCAACCAAAAAAGAAAAAAAGGGGAAGAACCCACGGCTTTTTAGCAAGAGCAAAGAGCCGGGGTGGCAAGAAAGTCCTTTCCCAGAGGAGAAGGAAAAAAAGATGGCGGATATCCTTTTAAAACATGTTGCCCAAAAACAATCGTCTTAAACAAAAAAAGGATTTTACTCTGGTTTTCAAGAGAGGCAAAGGATTCAAAGCTGACACTTTGTTTTTAAAGGTTATTGGCAATAATTTAGACAAAAGCCGGTTCGGGATTATTGTAACGACAAAAACATCAAAAAAAGCAAATACTCGAAACAAAATACGAAGAAGAATTAAGGCCATAATATTCCAAAAATTGCCACAAATCAAAAACAAATTAGACGTAGTGTTATCAACTCGCCCAGGTATCGAAAATAAGGATTTTCGGGAGACCGAAGCTGAGATAACTAAAATTTTTGAAAAAGCAAAGATATTCAGATGATTCTAATAGACACCTTCAACTTAATTTTATATCAGCCGTTATTCAATGGGCTTGTGCTGTTGTATGAATTCTTTCCCGGACGTGATTTTGGAGTGGCGGTAATTATTCTGACCATATTGATTAAAACAATACTCTACCCTTTGGGGACCCTTTCAATAAAATCCCAAAAAGCCCTGACAGGGCTTCAGCCTAAACTTGAGGAAATTCAAAAAAAATACACGAAAGACCGCGAGAAAGTGGTCAGAGAAACCCTGGAACTTTATAAAAGAGAGAAAATCAATCCTTTTTCAGGATTTCTGCCGCTTTTGATTCAACTACCAATTTTGATCGCACTTTTCCAGGTTTTTTGGAGGGGATTTGGGCCAGAGCAACTGACCTACCTTTATAATTTTGTGCCGAGGTCAAGTTCCATTGATACTACTTTTTTGGGGATGTTGGATTTGGCTTCTCCGCACCTTTTGCTGGCGGCCTTAGCCGGAGCTACCCAGTTTTTCCAGACCAAGATGATAACCCCTCAAACTAGCTCAGGGCAAGCTCAAAAGATAGCTAATTTCTCAAAAATGATGCAAAAACAAATGCTTTATTTTTTTCCAGCTTTCACTGTTTTGATTTTGTGGAGGTTGCCTTCTGCCATAGGCCTTTATTGGACGGTCACATCCATTTTTACTATTTTCCAGCAACATTTAATTTTAAAGTCAAAATCCGATGCTCAACCAAAGTAATCTAGAAGCAATAAAAAAAACCGCTGAGGAGCTTTTGGAAAAAATGAATTTTGAGGCCGAGGTTGAAGTTGAGCCGCAAGAGGGAGAAACCGCGCTTGTCGACATAAAAGCACAAGAGCCCCAAATTTTAATTGGCGAGAGGGGCGAGACGTTAATTGAGCTCCAACACCTGCTCAAGTTAATTTTAAGACGGAAAATTGGGGCGGTTGGGGAGCCTTTTTATGTTGACTTAGACATTAACGACTACAAAAAGAAAAAGATTGAATACTTAAAAGAAGCGGCCAAAAGCGCAGCCGATGAAGTCGCGCAAACCAAAAAAGAAAAAATTCTTCCGCCAATGTCCCCTTACGAAAGAAGGATTGTACACTTGGAGTTGGCCGAGAGGAGCGACGTTGTTTCAGAAAGCATTGGCGAGGAACCTGAAAGAAGAATCATGATTAAGCCTACGCCCTAGCTCCTTCAATTATCAACTTCTCAGCTGCTGTTAGAATTTGGTCAATTCTTTTATAGTTTTTTGAGTGGGCGCGCAAAACAAAGAATGACCACGAGAGTAAAAACGGCCCTAAAACCGGGATACTCTTTACACCTAATCGCATCATAGCTCTCTTCCACACCCACCTTTTAATAAAGCCATATTTCCCGATAAGATATATTCTTATTATTATAATGGCGATAACGCCGGTAATTATTCCCAAAAAACCCAAAGTAAAGATGTTAAAAACATCTATTAAGGCAGATGAGGTAAAAGTTATCAAGGGGAAAGAAGGTCTGCCGCTTGGCAACCCCTCAATTTTTATTTCCTCAAAATCCTCATCGCTTAATTCTTCTCCCGGCTCAAGCTCGTCCCCCATTTCTTTATTTAATTCTTCAAGCCCAAAAGGATAATCCTCTGCCATTTATTCTGCAGCCAATTCTTGCTTGGCTTTTTTTATTTTTGCCAGTTCTTCTGGCGAGGTGGTAATAATTTGATCCTCGGTATAGGAAGCAACCACCCTTATTGCCACGTGCTTTAAACCTGCAAAAAACAGACCTTCACCAACAGGCGTCTCAAGCAGCAGCATTTTTTCCCCCTCGGTCAAGTTGAAAGTGTTTTGAACCACTGAGATTGTGGCAGGACTCTGCTTCATTAAAAGCAGCAAAGAGGAGTTCGTAATAATGGGCTGTCCGTAGGTTGATTTCATAAAATCGTTAACGTCTTGCGTAACGGTTGTTACTCCCAGCCAGTATTTTCTCGCTCGCTTTACCGTGCCGAACAAAAATGAAGCCCCGTCCTCTGTTTTCATTATCCACCAGGCCTCATCCACCACCAGAATTCTTTTTTTGAGCTGAGAAGAAATTGTTTTCCAAATATATCTTAAAATAACAAACATTGCCATGGGCCTTAACTCTTCTTCCATGTCTCTTATGCCAAAAACAACCAGGCGGTTTTGCACGCTGACATTGGAGGGCTGGTTGAAAAACTGAGAGTAAGCACCTCTGGTGAATTTTTGCAGCCGCCTGGCCAATGATTCCGCGCCCTCCATAGTTGACAGAACATCTTCAAAGTCAGACATTATGGGAATTTTCTCAGGCCAGGTAGAAGGGTTTGATTCAGGGGTGATGTCTTTGGCGGCATATGTTTCCACCAAAGCCCGGTCAATTATGCCGTCTTCTTCGGGAGTCAAGCCGCCCAACATAATGCGTAAGAGTCCGACCAGGTTTATGATGTTTGTCCTTAAAACGTCGTCCGGGCTTTCGTCTTCTCTGGGCTGGGGCAGTTCAAAGGGATTGATATGATGGGGCGAAGTTAAAGAGATGTTAAAGAAAGAACCCCCCACAGCGCTAGCCAAAGAGCGGTACTCATTTTCAGGGTCAACGATTATACAGTCAATGTCCAGCATCAAATACCTTAATACCTCCAGCTTCAGCGCGTAACTTTTGCCCGAACCCGAAACTCCAAAGACGATGGAGTTTGCGTTCTCCAAACTGAATCTGTCAAACAAAACCAAAGAAGCGTTGTGGGTGTTGATGCCATAAAGTATGCCCTCATTTGAACTCAGGTCAAAAGAAACAAAAGGGAAAGTGGAAGACAAGGTGCCAGTGTTCATCATCGTGTTTATAAAGAGTTGGTCTAAGTTGTAAGGCGAGCAGGAAATAAAACCCTCCTTTTGCTGGTAAAGCGCGGGCTTAATATAAATTAGCCGCGACTCTAAAATTGAGCGCAAATCGGTTTCCGTTTCTCTTAACTCCTGTTCTGAGTCGCCGTAAATGGTAATATAAAGGCCAAAGCGCATCATTCTTTCCTGGGCTGTTTGGAGCCGGTCTCTGAGTTCTTCCAAATCGCGGTAAGCTGTTTCCAAAACAGGGTCTCTTATTAACCCCTTTTCTTCCCTTTCCATAGTTTCTGCCTGAATTTCTGTTACCCTTCTTCTTAACTGTTTTAAAATTGTTTCGCTTTCTATGGGGTGCAGATAAAAGGAGATATCCATGGGGTAGTTGAGGTTTATTATGGGAGACAGCCAAGCCGCGCTTAAATATCTGGGGTATGAGAAAATAAAGTATGTTTTGGCCAAACGTTCGCCTAGACGGAAAAAATTCTGGGCAACTTCAATTGAAGCAGGAGCAATAATGTCGCCAGGAGTGATTATGTCTTCTCTCAGGGCTTGCCCCGGTAGTGCCCTCCTCTTTTTTAAAAAAGGTATTTTCAATCTCATGTTATTAATTCTGGCGGTATTTCAGGGTAATACCCTCTTTCTGCTTCCTGAGGGTGATAGAAACTCCACAAAAACTCAATTAACTCATGAGTATTCAAGGGGACCGATTGCAAGCCGCATCTTCTTAAGCCCAAAACAACAAACTCAACTCTTTGCCATAGCTGGGTTTTGCTTCTTTGGAATTCCTCTTCGGTCAAGTCAGTAATCTTTGGCAGTTTTGGTTTTCTTGCGGCTGCCACTTCTCTGACTTCAGAAAGAGAAAAGGGCACTACCACGTAAAATATCTTTTGCATAATGGCGCCCCCTGCCATAATTTGCTCAATGAAATTTCTGTATTCTGTAATTTGCATTTTGAGGAGGTCATTTTTTTCTTTTTCTTCAATTTCCTTAAGTTTGTCCAAGTAGCTGATAATGTTTATTCTTCTCGAATGTATGAGAATTTGGCAGGGGAAGTCCAAAGAATTTAAAAAGTCCTGAAACTGATACAAAATCGCTTGCTGCTCCTCTTCTGATTTTAAAGCAAAATTAAGAGAAGAAACCATTAGCACGGCCCTTAAGGTCTTATTTTTCAAAATCATTATCCCCTCTCTTATTTGTTCAAACTCCAAAAGAGCCTGCGTAGATACTTCAGCCATATGTTATCTTGACCTTGTTTCCAAAAAAGTTAGCAATTCCCTGATTTTACTTCTTTCAGCAATCTTTAAAACAGAACTCTCTTTTATTTCTTTTTTCGGCAGCTCTTTTTTTTGGGCAATTTTTGGCGGAATAACTTTCTTTTTCCATAGGTAAAGTTTGGAACGACTCAAAAAAACAAAAAAATTTTTTATCACCGTTGGCAACGGGAACCCTTCAATTCTCCAAAAGGCAAGAGCTAAACCCGAACCCATCAAAATAATTGCCGAAATTATAACCAGAAAAAGAGGCAGCTTTAAAAAATAAAGCAAGACCGAAATGCCAGCTGCCGTCACAACAAAAGTTAGCTGCTTAAAAGTCAAGGGTCCAGCTATTCTCGTTTCTCTTTCAATGAATTGTGGCACAACGTAAGCCATATTACTCAATTGATTCTCTGTAAGTGTCTTTTCCCCGTATTTTTGTCGGCGTTTTTCTTGGCGTCTGCTTCTCAATCTGCTTTTCCGGTTTTTCCATTTTTATTTTGTAAAGCGCTTCCAAGCTTTCTTTTACCGGATAAAAAACAGAAGCCATAATCTCTTTCGCCACATTTTTGGCAACATCATTGTCTAATTTTAACTCCTCTGCCAGGGTTTTTTCAAATTCATCGGGCGGCAAAAGACCAAGCAAAGCGTAGCCCACCAATTTGGAAACAAGCCCATTTTCTTTTTCTACGCCGTTTTGGGCGCAAATATCAGAAATCTTTTGAGCTGCGTCTTCAGAAAAAAGCGCTTCTTTTAAATCCTCGGGCAAATCCTCGTAAATTTTCTGCAATTCCTCTTTCGGATATTCTTCTAACATCAAGTTTATTCTATCATAAAACAAAAAAGGAAACTACAGGCTAAGCCGATGTAAATTTGACAAAAATAATTTTGTGTGGTAAAAGAAAGACCAAAGAAAACATAGGGTTTTCTTTTAGAAAAGACCTTTAACAACTAAATTCAACGGAAGAGAAAGCGAGGTGAGTGGCGATATGCTAATGTGGCTGTGGATTTTGCTGTCAGTCGGAGGTTTTATCGGCGCGGCGTTTTCTGCCGCCGCCGAACAACCAATGCTTTTTATAGTTCTTGCCCTTCTTGGCTGGTTCTTTCTTACAATCGCCGGCGGGAAGGATGGATTGCCCTTAGGAATTGGTAGTTTAGTTTTTGTGGTCTGCGCTTTTGGGGTTTGGTATATGCCAGGGATTATAGGCAGTTCCTGGCTAGAAGCAAAAAATGCGTTTGATGCTCTTGCTGACAAACCAGAACAAGTTGTTTTGGGTTATATTGGCTTAATCGTGTTAGTTGTCCCACTGATTATTATGCCGTCTCTTTTGGCGGCGCGGTTGGTAGGAAAACTCGTCAGCCGACAAGTGGCGCAGCCGGCACCGCCGGCAAGTCAGCCACGTGAACGTGAAAAAAAGGTTTACGCAAAGAAGGTACCGCGCGTTCGGCGAAGGAGGTAAAGAATGACCTGGTGGCAAATAATCCTTGTCGTATTGTTTGGTTTGGCGGTTATATATTCTTTTGTGAGAATAGGTTTTTGGGGAACCATGATGATTATCGGGTTTTCGGGATTGATTGGATATCTTCTTGTAGAAGTTGGTTTGTGGGAAACTCTTCTTATCGGATTAGGTATTTTGGTAATAACGGGAGGATTTGGCGCTTTTATCTGGTATT
>CAYJRW010000005.1:0-17055 GCA_964372865.1 uncultured Candidatus Saccharibacteria bacterium
TGAAAGGCGTTTTGTTTCCCATTTTTATAATCCTGTACCGGTTTTGGATTGTCTTTAATCACTTCTTCAACAATTCTTTTTATTTCTGCTTCGTCAGTAATCTGGCTTAATCCTTTTTCCTCAATAATGTGAGAGGGGTCCTCACCCTTTTTAAACATTTCTCCAAGAACATACTTTGCGATTTTTGAAGAAATTTGCCCCTCGTAAATTAAAGTAATAAATTCGGCAAAATTTTCCGGAGTGATTAAAAAATCTTCGCTAACTACTGAAGAACCTTTCAATAACCCTTGTAAATCAGTGATGATATAATTTGAAACAAGTTTAATTAATCTAAAAAGATTTTCTCTGGGTAGATTTGGTGGCAGTTCTGATACCACTTTTTCAAAATATTCTCCTAAGTCTTTGCTAAAAATAAAAACTTCAACGCTCCTTTCGTCTAACTGGTATTCTCTAGTAAATCTTTCTTTTCTTTGTTGCGGAAGTTCTGGAATTTCAGCGCGGATTCCGGAAATAACTTCAGAGGTAAAATGCAAAGGCGGCAAATCGGGTTCAGGAAAATATCTGTAGTCATGCGCTTCCTCTTTTTCCCTTTGGTTGAAAGTCTCCTCTTTAACATTGTCCCAGCCTCTGGTCTCTTGCAAAACTTTCTTGCCTGACCCTAAAACCTTTGTTTGTCTTTCAATTTCGTAATCAATCGCTTTTTCTACCGTCCGAAAAGAATTAAGATTTTTTATTTCTACTTTTGTTCCTATCTTTTCAGTATCAGCGCTCAAACTAATATTTGCTTCAACTCGCAATTCTCCCTTTTCCATATCTGCCGCGGAAACGCCCAAGTATCTCAAAATCAACTGCAGTTCTTCGGCAAAAAACCTCGCTTCTTTGGCTGAACTTATATCCGGCTCCGTAACCAGTTCCATCAGGGGAATTCCAGCTCTGTTGAAATCAACCAAAGAATGGTCTTTTTCGTGAACTAACCTACCTGTGTCTTCTTCTAAATGGACTCTTCTTATTTTTATTCTTTTACCTGAGATTTCTAAATAACCATCTTTACAAAGCGGTTTATCATACTGCGATATCTGATAACCTTTTGGCAGGTCGGGGTAAAAATAATTTTTCCTGTCAAACTTGGAGTGCTCGGGAATTTGGCAGTTCAAAGCCAAACCCGTTTTAATGGTCTTTCTAACGGCTTCTTCATTAATAACAGGCAGAGTTCCAGGATGTCCCATACAAACCGGGCAAATGTTGACATTGGGATGCTTTTCATTAGAGTCATTCAAACACGAACAAAACATCTTGCTTCTTGTCTTCAATTCAATATGGACTTCCAAACCAATTGTCGGCTTATATATCATAAATTTTAACCACTTTTTTTATAATAAATAATAACAAAATATAAGTATCTAATCAAATTCAAACCTTACATATTAACTTGCCATGGCTAATTTATATGTTATTATTAAGCTGGTATATGAAATATAAATATTACTTCAAAAAGCCGAGGTCAGAAATAGTCAAAGATATCCTGAGGTGGACTGCTACTGCTGGGTTAGTTTACATTGCTGCCAGCTCTCCTTACTTTACTATAAATTTGATGAAAGGTCTCAAAAACCGACAGAAATATAAAAAAAGAAATGTTTATGAGGCATTTCGCAGATTGCGAAGACAGGGCTGTATAAACATTGAGAAGAAAAATAGACAGATTTATATAAGTTTAACTGAAAGGGGCAAAAAGATGGCCGGCTGGCTTCAAATAGACGCTTTAAAAATAAAAAGGCCGAAAAAATGGGACAGAAGGTGGAGGATAGTAATTTTTGACATCGCCCAGTTAAAAAGATTTTTCAGAGAAGCTTTCCGGGGCAAGTTAAAAGAATTGGGTTTTTATCCCCTGCAAAAGAGCGTATGGATTTGTCCTTTTGATTGTCAAGATGAAATACAGATGTTAAGAGAATTTTTTGGGCTGAGTCAAAATGAGATGCGATTAATTACTGCTCAGGATATTGGACCAGATGAACATCTGAGAAAATCTTTTAAACTTTAGAGATTACCTTAACTCTAACATTACATATAAAAATGCCATGGCTAAATTATATGTATTGCTTATTTTAAGCTATGAAGTATCTGTTTGATTTCTTCAAAAACGCGTCTGATTGGTTTTTCGCCGTCAATGGCTTTCCATTTGGCAAAAACCTGGTTTTTTATCAGCTTTTTATAAAAAGCTGCCACCTGCTTTAGAAGTTTTTTATTGGCTTCGTGCAAGTCCAGTCGCCTTTTTTCTCGGTGTTTTCTGCGAATGGAGGTTTCCGGAGAAACTTTAAGAAAAATCACTAAATCTGGTTTGAGAAGCTCAAAGATTTTTGCAGCCAAAAGGGCTTTATTTAGCGAAAAACCCTTTGCTCCCTGATAGGCAAGGGTTGAGGTAAAGTAACGGTCAGAAATCACTATTTTGCCTTGCTTCAACCAGTTTTTAATTCTTAGTTGGTCTTTAGCAAAATCAGCCAGATGAAGTAAAAATTGAATTTCTGTCGGCAGGTGATGCTCTTTATCAAGGTATTTATATATTAATTTGCCCATTACCCCTTTTTTATCGGGGTATAACAACTTTACAACTGATTTTTTGCGCCTCCTTAAGTAGTTAAAAAGCAATTTTGATTGCGTCTCAGTTCCCGCTCCATCAATACCTTCAAAAACAATAAACTTTCCGTGGTGATGATTTTTAGCCATACTAAACTTGTTTTTCTTTTTTTTCTGTCGTTACTCTGCCTCCTTGCCACTGGCCTCGGTAAAGATTTGACTCGCCCTCTACTTGAAAAAACATTATATGAACCACTCTTGAGCCCATTTCCAGCTCAAAAGGAACATCCCTGAAATTATAGACTCCCATTGTCAGACCGCCCTTGTATCCTGGCGGTGTTTGCCCTCCAAAAACAAAAATGCCTGAGCGAAACAGTGTGGAGCGAGGCGTCATAATTGCCAAGAGGTCATTTGGCATATTAACACTTTCGATTGTTTTAAGCGCGTAATAAATTTTGGGTTCCAATTCCACTTTTATTACTTTCCCCTCTTGGTACTTTGTGATTAATTCCATTTCGGGTGTTTCTCTTTCATCAACTCCCAAAAATCCTTTGCCGGAAATTTTATACAGCTCCCCTATTCTCAAATCAAAACCGGCCCCTTCTGGATTTTCCAATTCTCTTTGCGAGAGATTCTCCACCAAATTCTTCTCTCTAACTAATTCTAAGAGTTTTTTAACCCCTATTATCATTTTTTCTTTCCAAAGTTATAAAGGTGTATTTATAAGAGTTTTCTTTGTCGGTTTGGTTTTCAATTCTGTCTGTTTCTCTCCAATCTGACCAATTAAACTCCGGGAAATAAGCATCGCCTTCAAAATCAGCCTCAATTAAAGTTAGATACATTTTGTGGGCTAAGGGCAGAAATTGTCCATATACCGAAGCGCCGCCTGCAATCATTACCTCTTCAGAATCGCCTGCCGCCTTCAATGCTTCTTCAATAGAATGAACAATTATACAACCAGCAGGAGCAAAATTTTCATCAAGAGACAAAACAATATTAGTTCTACCGGGCAAGGGTTTTCCTATCGACTCAAGGGTCCTCTGCCCCATAATTACTGGTTTTCCTAAAGTCAAATCTTTAAAGTGTTTTAAATCAGCCGGCAAGTTCCATGGTAGTTGCTTGTCCTTGCCGATAACGCGGTTTTTGGCCAAGGCCGCAATTATTGAAATTGTCATAATTATATGATACTTTGTTATAATATCACTATGCATCCTGAATATCAATATTTAAATTTGCTCAGAGATTGCCTGGAACGCGGCGTCCGCAAAGTTGACCGGGGCACTAACATTGCTCTGTACAGCTTATTTGGCGCTCAGAATCGCTATGATTTATCTGAAGGATTCCCTTTGCTGACCACAAAAAAAGTTTACTGGAAAGGGGTTTTGCATGAGCTTTATTGGTTTTTGTCTGGTAACTCAAACATCAAATATCTTGTTGAAAACAACGTTCATATTTGGGACGACTATCCTTTTAAAATATATAAGGGCAAAGCTAAAAAAGGAATGTTTCCAGAATTATCAAAGGAAGAATTTATTGAAAGAGTCGCAACAGATAAATCATTTGCCAAAGAACATGGAGAATTGACTCATATTTACGGCGAGATGTGGAGAAGATGGCCTACCCGTTCACCCGAAAGAACAATTGACCAAGTAAAATGGGTTTTGCAAGAAATAAAAGACGACCCGGACGCAAAAAACCTTATTGTGAATTCGTGGAACCCGGAATACCTCTACACCATGGCAAATCCTGAAGACGCTTCCCGCTTCCCTATTTGTCACAATATGTACCAAATTTCCCAAAGAGCAGGCAAACTTTCTCTGCAGCTGTACCAACGCACTTGCGACCTTTTCCTTGGAGTGCCTTTCAACATTGCAAGCTACGCTCTTTTAACAATAGTTCTTGCCCGCATTGCGGGATACGAGCCAGGAGAATTTATTCATACCTTTGGCGACTATCATGTGTATGAAAACCACATTGAGCAGGTCAAAGAGCAGTTAAAAAGAACGCCCAAACCCTTTCCTAAAGTTATAATTGACAAAACTCTTAAAAACCTTGAAGATTTCAGACCAGAAATGGTTGAGCTTCAAGGATACGACCCCTACCCTGTCATTAAAGCAGAGCTAACCGTTGCCGGCGGCTTGTACGACCCTGCCACCGGCAAAATGGCAGAGTAAAAAAGACGCCTATCTTTGGCGTCTTCTCAATTCTTTGTTGAGTTTGCTGGCTGGCAGGATATTATTTTGGTTGGTATATTTGCGCTTTTGACTCTTATTGTAAGGTTCTGTAGTCGGACTGGAGAGTTGCTCAAAAGTGAGGGCGCAAATTCTTGTTACACCGGCATACAAAACAACAGGCATTGAACCGAGATTTCCCAACTCCATTACGGCTCGGCCACGCCAGCCAGGGTCAAATCTGGCAGATGACAAATGCACCACAACCCCTATCCTTGCCAGAGAACTTCTGCCGTCCAAGCGCGCTATTATGTCGTCTGGCAAAGAGAATTCTTCTTTTGTTGTGGCTAAGACAAAGGCCCTTGGCTGCAAAATAAAAGGAGCGTCGTCTTTTATTTTTATCTCTTCCATCAAGTCATTAAAATCAATCTTTCTTTTCAAGTCCAAATAAGGATAGTCAGAGAGCTTAAAAATTTTAAAAACATTGCCCAAGTGAAGGTCCAAAGAGCAAGGGCCTAACTGCTTTTTGAAATTGGGTTTTGGACTTACCTTAATTTTCCCCTCTTTTATATATTTTTTAATGTCTCTATTTGACAAAACCATATTATTCGATTGTTATACCCATTTGCCTGGCTGTGCCTTCAATGATTTTTTCTGCAGCTTCAATGGTCTCTGCGTTTAAATCAGGCATTTTCTGTTCAGCTATCTTTCGCAGCTGTTCTCTGGTGATTTTTCCGACTTTTGTTTTATTGGGTGTGCCTGAGCCCTTTTCAATGGCAGCAGCTTTTTTTAGCAATTCAGACGAGGGGGGCTGTTTTAATTTTAACTCATAAGTCCTGTCTTCAAAAACCGTAATTTCAACTGGTATCACCCAACCAGTTTGGCTTTTGGTTAAATCATTGAATTTCTGGCAAAATTCGGAGAGATTCAAACCCTGGGGCGCCAAAGCAGGACCGACAGGCGGAGCAGGAGTAGCTTGCCCAGCAGGGATTTGCAGTTTAACGATAGTTTTTACTTTTTTCATAATTTTTTGATTTGCAAAGAGTCCAGTTCCACCGGTGTGTCTCTGCCAAACATATTAACAAGCACTTTTACTTTTCCCCGCTCTTCATCTATTTCAGAAACCTTGCCGTCAAAATCCTTAAAGGGGCCGTCAGTAATCTTTACCAAGTCGCCAATTTTCACCTCAATTTTATACTGGGGTTCCTCAACTCCCATCATTTTTTTAAGATTTTCAATCTCATCAAAAGAAACAGGCACGGGCGTGGTTCCAGCTCCCACAAAACCTGTCACATTGGGAGTGTTCCTGACCACATACCAAGAATCGTCGGTCACAATCATTTCTACAAGAACGTAGCCAGGATAAATTTTTTCTTCAACTACCTTTCTTTTGCCGTCTTTTATCTTAATCTTTTTTTCTTTGGGCACGAGAACATTAAAAATTTTGTCTTCCATGCCCAAACTCTCAATCCTTTGTTTCAGATTTTTGGCAACTGCGTCTTCGTATCCGGAATAAGTGTGAATTACATACCAGTTTTTTTGCTGAGGTAGTTGTTGTTTAGGCATGATTTACAATACAAATCTATTTAATAAGTAGGTAAAGACAAAATCCAAAGCTCCCAGGAAAAAGGCCACGGCAAAAGAAGCCACAATAACGATCAGGGTATATTTTATGGTTTCCTGTCTCGTCGGCCAGTTGACTTTTTTCATTTCCACCTGAACTTCCTTAAGAAATGTAATAATTTTTTGTATCATAAAATATTTTATATGTCCAAGTTCTTTACCTTCTTGGCATACGTCTGTATAAACTTCCTTCTTGGCAATACTTCGTCGCCCATCAGGATGTCAAAAATTTTATCTGCATCTCTGGCTGATTCAATTGTTACCTGTAGTAAAATTCTGTTTTTGGGATCCATGGTAGTTTCCCACAACTCACCTGCGTTCATCTCGCCAAGGCCTTTATAGCGCTGGATTGAAATGGACTTTTTGCCGATCTTTTTCAAGAGCTGCAATTTCTGGTCTTCGGTATAAGCATAGTGAATTTCTTTTCCCGACTGAACTTTGTAAAGCGGCGGCTGGGCAATGTAAAGATATCCTCTTTCAATTAATAGCTTGAAATATCTGTAAAAAAGCGTCAAGAGCAGTGTTCTGATATGAGCGCCGTCAACATCTCCGTCAGACATCAAAATTATGCGATGATATCTTGCTTTATCAGCGTTAAAGTCCTCGGCTACCGCTGTTCCCAAGGCAATAATTAATGCCTTAATTTCTTTGGAAGACAAAATTTTATCCAAGCGAGCACGCTCCACGTTCAGGATTTTGCCCCGCAAAGGCAAAATTGCTTGAAAGTGGCGGTTTCTTGCCTGTCTTGAAGAACCGCCGGCTGACTCCCCTTCCACAATGTACAACTCGGATTCTTCCGGTTTCCTTGATACGCAGTCAGCCAGTTTTCCGGGCAAGGCCAACCCCTCTAAAACGCCTTTTCTCAAAACCGTTTCACGGGCCGCTTTGGCAGCTTTTCGGGCTTTGGCAGATAAAATACATTTCTCAATAATGCTCCTCGCATCTTGAGGATTTCTTTCCAAAAAATCTGTCAGGGCCTCTGAAACGACTGTTTCTACGGCCAACTTTGCCTCAGGATTTCCCAATTTTGCTTTTGTTTGGCCTTCAAACTGTGGCTCTTGCATTTTAACAGAAACCACTACGGTCAATCCTTCCCTGACGTCGTCGCCAGATAAATTATCCTCTGACTTGTCTTTCAAAAATCCATTTTTCTTAGCGTAGTCGTTCAAAGTTCTAGTTAGAGCTGTTCTAAAGCCGGTCAAATGCGTGCCTCCCTCTCCTGTGTGGATATTGTTGGCAAAACCCTCTTCGTAACTTTCATATTCATCTGTGTACTGCAAAGCCGTTTCAACCAAGATTCCTTCTTTTGAGCCCGAGCAATAGAAAACATTTTGGTGGCGAGGATTAACTCCCCGCGTTAAGTATTTAATATAAGAAGCCAAACCTCCCTCAAAATAGAAACCATAGCTTTGTTTCTCTTTTTGTCTTTCATCCGAGACGGTTATTCTCACCCCTTTTGTCAAATAGGCCTGTTGTCTCAAATGATTCAGAACTCTCTTTAAGTCAAACTTTATTTCTTTGAAAATCTCGGGGTCTGGCTCAAAAGTGACTGCTGTGCCTGACTGAAAACATCTGCCTATTTTTTTTACAGCTGTTTTTGGTTTGCCTTTTGAATACTCCTGGGCATACTTTGTTTTGTCGCGACAAACCTCAGCTTTCATCCACCTGGAAAGGGCATTAACCACCGAAACCCCGACTCCGTGAAGACCTCCGGCAATCTTGTAGCTTTCGCCCCCAAACTTTGCCCCCGCATGCAAGGTGCACATTACTGTTTCCAAAGCTGACTTTTTGGTTTGCGGGTGCCTTTCTACTGGAATTCCCCTGCCGTCGTCGGCAGTTCTCACTTTGTTTTCCAGAAGCAAAGAGACCTCAATGTTTTTGGCAAAACCTGCCATGGCCTCGTCCAAAGAGTTGTCAACGCATTCCCAGATCAGGTGGTGCAGACCTTCAGGGCCTGTTGAGCCAATGTACATTCCTGGTCTTTTGCGAACCGGCTCCAAACCCTCCAAAACATAAATGTCTTTGGCTTCGTAGCTCCCTGAAGGCATCGCCTTCATCTCCCCCCGAGCCACGCTATAGCGAGGTGATGGGTGAGAAGAGAACGTAGTTCTCTGCGAACCCCCTCGCTTCGCTCGGGTCGTTGCTGATTCAGTTTTTATTTTCTTACCTCCCATAATTGATTTTTTTCTAAGGTTTTAATTATTTTGTTCTGGACTTCATCTATTTCTTTTGAAGTCAACGTATGGTCTTTCGTCTGATAAATTATGCGAAAGGCCAGGTTTTTTTTGCCTTCTGGCAATGCTTCCCCTTCATAAATGTCAAAAAGGTCAATATCTTTGCTTATCGCGCCCCCAGCCGTCTCAATCTTGTTTAAAACCTCCTCAACCCTCGTTGTCAGAGGTACCAAAACCGCCAAGTCCCTGACTGCTGCGGGATAACGTGAAAGAGGTCTGTATTCATGTTCTTCTGAGGCAAGTTCTGCCAAGTTTTCAAAATCAATGTCAAAAACAACGACTTTATTTTTTATTTTTATACTCTGGAGGGTTTTTTCTGAAATCTCGCCTAAGAATCCAATCTCTACGTTATCTATTTTAACCTCGGCGCATTTTTTTGGCTGCCAAATACTTAGTTTGGACTCTTCGGGCGTCGGTTGATACTCCTCGTACCGAATGCCGCTAATACCAAGTCTACTCAAAAGCAAATCAACCACTCCTTTTGCCTGGTAAAATGCTTCACCGGTCGTCACACCCGTCAACATTCTCTTTTCTTCTAATTTTCCTTTTGCTTTACGAAATATCTTTCCAAGCTCAAAAATTTTAATTTCAGAAAAGCTTCTTTGATTTTTTGCGACATTCTTCAACAGGTTTATAATCAAACTCGGCCTTAAAAATTTGAGGTCCTCGCTGGTAGGATTCTCAAGTTCCGTCAAGTTTCCATTACCAAAAATCTCCTTATCTTTCTCAGAGATAAAAGAATAATTATAAACCTCAGTAAAGCCAGTTTCTTTTAAAATGTCTTTTGAAAGATTTTCCCAGAAAAGAGCCAAGTTCTTTTTCGCCGGAACCAAAGAGGCAAAGGGAAAAACTGGTTGGATTTTATCATAACCCTCAATTCTGCCAATTTCTTCAATTAAATCCTCTGGAATGTTTATATCTAGCCTTTGCGTAGGAATCTCAACAACATTTAATTTAGAGATTCTAAAACCCAAACTTTTTAAAATCTCAACTACCCGCTTTTTTGAAATCTCAGTTCCCAAAAGCTTATCAACGTAAGCCAAATCTAATTTAACTTTCCTTGGCACTACTTTCTTTGGATAAACATCGGCTAAACCCTGGGCTACTTTTCCGCCTGCAATTTCTTGCATGAGGAAAGCCGCTCTGTTAACTGCCGCTTCAGTCAAATTCGGGTCAAGACCCTGTTCAAAACGCAAGGAAGCGTCGGTTTTTAGATCAATGCTTTTTGAGGCCCTGCGGATAACTTTGGGGCTAAAATTGGCTGACTCTAAAACAACTATTTTTGTTGATTTTGAAATTTCAGACCCCTTTCCGCCCTTAATGCCGGCAATAGCAACTGGTTTTCTGATATCTGCAATGACTAGAATGTTCTTGTCTAACTCATATTTTTCCTCATCCAAAGTGGTGATTTTCTCCCTTTCTCTGGCAAATCTGACACTAAGTTTTTTCCCTCCTAATTTTCCGCCATCAAAAGCGTGCAGGGGTTGACCTGTTTCCAGCATCACATAGTTTGTAATGTCCACTATGTTATTAATCGATTGGAGTCCGCAGACCTCCAGACGCTCTCTAAGCCATTTTGGCGAACTATCAACTTTCACGTCCGTAATTATGCTCGCAGTATATCTCGGGCAAGCCTGTATAGATTTGACCTCTATGCTAATAAAATCTTTTGCCCTCAAACTTCTATCTTCCTTTGGTTTGGAATTTGGGATTTGGAATTTGGGATTTGTTATAGCCGCTATTTCTCTCGCGATTCCCAAATGCGAGAAACAGTCCGACGCCCTGTTTGGCAAAACATCTATATTCAAAACCCAGTCCTGTCCTGCTTTTTCAACCGATTCCACTTCAAAGCTATGCATACTCAAAGTGTCTGCCAGTTTTTCCGGCTTTGGCAATTTCTTTTTAAAAAATGATTGCAGCCAATTATAAGAAAATTTCATGTTAAACTTAAAATTGATGTAGAAATCTCAAGTCGCCTGAATAAAATAACCTGATGTCGTCAATTTTATATTTCATCATTGCCAGACGGTCCAAACCAATGCCGAAAGCAAAACCCTGCCATAATTTAGGGTTCAGGCCGGAATTTTTAAGCACTTTTGGGTGAACCATGCCTGCTCCCATCATCTCAAGCCAGCCTTTATCCCATTTTATATCTATTTCAAAGCCAGGCTCCACAAAAGGAAAATAACTCGGCCGCATTCTAATTTCAGCCGGCCTGCCAAAAAATCTTTTGAAAAATTCTTCAATAATCGCCTTAAAATTGGCAGCAGAAACAGCTTTATCAACCATCAATCCTTCCAACTGATAAAAATTAATCTCGTGGGAAGCGTCAGTGGCTTCGTGCCGGAAAGCTTTTCCCGGAACAATAATTCTGAGCGGCGGCTGATTTTTTTCCATATACCTTATCTGCACCGGACTCGTGTGAGTCCTCAATAATAATTTCGAATTTTCTGGCTTGAGCCAGAGTGTGTCCCACATGTCTCTAGCCGGATGGTCTTTGGGAATGTTTAATGCGTCAAAGTTATACCACTCAGTTTCAGCTTCAGGTCCTTCCAACACAGAAAAACCCATTGATTGAAAAATCTCCTCAACTTTTCTCCTGACTTGAGTTAGAGGGTGCAAATGCCCAAAAACAGGTTTTTTGCCAGGGGCAGTAATGTCAAACCAGTCCCCTTTTGTCTGAATTTTAAGCTCTTTTTTGCGCATATCCAATACTTCATTTTAGCATATTTTTAAGATAAAATCAAGCCAAAGCTGTGGATAACTTGAGGGAAAATTAAGAGGCGCTGGAACCAAATTCTTTGGCCCAGCACCCTTGTAAAACACATATCTCCCTCCTATCGAATTTCGGAAAGAACCCTTCTTTTGGTTTTTGTCTAACACGAGCACGGCAATACATTGCACAGCCCGTAAATAAAAAATAGCCAAGCCGGCTTGGTCATTTTCCTTTGCGGACCCGAAGGGATTTGAACCCTCGTTCTTCTGATTGACAATCAGACGTGTTAGACCAGGCTACACTACGGGTCCAATATGCCAAGGGTGGGATTTGAACCCACGACCTCTCGCTTATGAAACGAATGCTCTAACCCCTGAGCTACCTTGGCAAAAATCCCCCAACCCCCGCTTTAGACACCATGCAGGTTTGTAACGCTCGCCTCCGGCTCGCTGTTTTTCTACCATGGGGGATTTTTTATTTGTCCCGGGGCTTGGAATTGCACCAAGGTCTCGAGCTTATGGGACTCGCGAGATACTACTTCTCTACCCCGGAATGGAATATTTTAGCACTACAGCGCCCCTAAGTCAATCAGGGCTTTTTCGTAAATGGACAAGGTGTTTCTGGCTTCTTGCAATTCTAATCTGTAATCAGGGTCGTGAACAATATTGTTGCGAACTTTATGCGCTTGCCTAACTTCTTCAATGCTGGGGATTATGGTTGGAGCGACTTTGTCCAATCTTTCGCCTACGCTTTCTCCCCCATAGCCCATTCTCTTTAGGACGTCGTCAAACAGGGAGTCGGCTTCAATCACGGCTAATTTGTACTCTGATTCAAGACCTGTTTCCAAGCGCGCAGATGTCTTTGCCCACTGCCTTGTCAATTTTTTTACACCAAAAGGACGATAAGAAAAAAATTCAAAGATATCTTGGACGAAACGAATTTTCAACCAGCTTGTCATAAAAATCATGGCAGCAATTACGGCCAGCATAAGCAAGGCAAAAACTATAAACAGGACTTTTAAAGCAGGAAGCCAGTCGAAACTGGGAGATGAAGCAATGAAAGAAATTATAGCTTCATGAAACATAAAAGTTGGCAACTTCCAATATTTTATCTTCCTCAAAGGGTTTGCCAATAATCTGCAGCCCCACAGGTAAGCCGCCCGTCAAAAGAGAAGGCAAAGAAAGGGCTGGCAATCCCGCCAGGTTGACGGCGATGGTAAAAATATCTGAAAGATACATTGTCAGGGGATCAGCAATTTTTTCTCCCAGTAAAAAGGCGGTTGTTGGTGACACGGGAGTAAAAATAACATCAACTTTTTCAAAGGCCTGCTCAAAATCCTCTTTAATTTTAGTCCGAACTTTTTGGGCTCTCACATAATACGCTTCATAATAGCCGCTGGACAAAGCATAAGTTCCTAGCATAATTCTCCTCCTTACTTCCACTCCCAATCCCTCGCCCCTCGCGGTCAAATAATAATCAAATAAATTTTTTGGCTTTAATTTTTTATTTCTTATCTCACCATACCTTATGGCGTCGTAACGGGCTAAATTAGCCGATGCTTCTGCCTGCGCAATAATATAATAGCAAGCTAAAGCGTACTCGGTATGCGGCAAACTAATTTCTTCAATCTTAGCGCCCATCTCTTCGTATTTTTTAATCGCTGCCTTAATCGCTTTTTCCACTTCAGGAGCCATTCCTTGAATAAAGTACTCTTTAGGAATGCCAATTTTTAAATTTCCAATTTCCAATACCGAGCTTCGCAGTCGCGAGGCGCGGGGCGAGATGAGAACGGAGTTCTCTGCGAGCTTCCAATTTCCAATTTCTTTTTTTTTAATACTCGTTGAGTCCATTTCATCTTTTCCGGCAATCGCTCCAAAAACAATTTCCGCGTCCTCCACTGTTTTCGTTATCGACCCAATTTGATCCAGAGAAGAGGCAAAAGCAATCAAACCATAACGTGACACCGCTCCATAAGTTGGTTTCAATCCAACTACTCCGCAAAAAGAAGCAGGCTGCCTGATGGAACCGCCGGTATCAGAACCCAAAGCAAAAACTGATAAACCGGCAGAAACTGCGGCTGCTGATCCCCCGGACGAACCTCCCGGAACTCTCTTTAAATCATGTGGGTTCAGAGTCGGCCCAAAAGCAGAATTTTCTGTTGAAGAACCCATGGCAAACTCATCCAAATTTGTTTTGCCCAAAATCACGGCGCCCTGCGACTTTAACTTTTTAACCACAGTTGCATCGTAAGGCGCAATATAATTTTCAAGTATTTTCGAGCCCGCCGTGCATTTTACGCCTTCTAAAAGCATATTATCTTTGACGGCGCAAGGAACTCCCGCCAAAAGCGGAATTTCTTTTCCCTGCGCAATCATATCGTCAACAGCTTTGGCTTGAGACAACGCCTGCTCTTTTGCCACTACTAAAAAAGCAGAAATTTTCTTATCCTCTCCGTCTATTTTATCCAAGTAATTTTGGCAAAGCTCCAGTGCAGAAAACTCTTTTTTCCGCAACCCTTCGTTAACTTTTGTAATTGTTAGTTCGGTTAGCTTCATTTAAAAACTGACTTGACTTTAAGATAACCTTTTTCAGTTCCCGGCGCCAACTTCATCAGTTTTTCATTTTTCATTTTTAATTTTTCATTTTCTATGTCGTTTCTAATCACATTTTCAACCAAAACAGAATGACTCATCGGCTCTATTCCAGAAATATCAACCTCTTTCAGCTTTTCCATATAGTCCAAAATCTTGGAAAGCTCTTTTTGATATTTTTCAATTTCCTTTTCGGTTAAACCAAGACGCGCTAATTTGGCAATATGTTTAACTTCCTCTTTTGAAATCATGGAAATAGATTTTAGATAATCGGAGACGCCTATCGCCTAACATCTAATATCTAACGTGGTGGTTCCAAGTCCTCTGTTTCCACCAAGACCTCATGTAATTCGTCCAGATTTTCCAGCACCTGACCAGCTCCTCTAACAACAGCTGTTAAAGGGTCTTCAATAACCACTGTTGGAATTTTTGTTTCCTTTTGAATCAATGCGTCAATGCCCCTTAACAACGCTCCTCCGCCAGCCATCTGAATTCCCCTTGTCATAACATCAGCCAAAAGCTCAGGCGGAGTTTCTTCTATTGTCTTCTTGACCTCCTCAACAATAAGCCGTACTGATTTTTCCATTGCTCTTCTTATTTCCTGGTCAGAAACCATAATTTCTTCAGGCAAGCCCGTAACCAAATTTCTTCCGCGCATGGGGAAAGCTCTTGTTGATTCTGGAAGCTTGTCGTTTTGCGATTTGCTGTTTTGCCCTTTGTGGAGGGGCAGGACTTGGCTTGCTGAGCCGATTTTAATTTTTATCTCTTCTGCGGTTCTCTCGCCAATTAATAATTTATATTCATCCTGGGCAAACTGAATAATATCTTGGTTAAGTTTGTCTCCTGCCACTTTCAAGGTTTTTGACAGCACAATTCCGCCAAGAGAAATTACGGCAATGTCAGTAGTGCCTCCGCCAATGTCAACAATAAAGTTCCCTCCTGCTTCCTGAGTTGGAAGCCGAGCTCCTATGGCAGCAGCCATTGGCTCTTCAATAATGAAGACCTCTCTTGCGCCTGCTGAGCGGGCTGCGTCTTTCACAGCTTTTTTTTCGACTTCGGTCACCCTGCAGGGAATACCCACAATCACCCGCGGCCGGGGATTGAAAATAAAAGTTTTTTTGTGGACTTTTTCAATAAAGTATTTGAGCATTTGCTCAGTTACTTCAAAATCAGATATCACTCCGGCAACCAAAGGTCTCGTTGCTACAATGTGAGCCGGAGTGCGTCCAACCATTTTTTTTGCTTCGTCGCCAATAGCCAAAATCTGACCAGTTTTTTGGTTGACTGCAACCACCGAGGGCTCCATAATGACTATTCCTTTGTTCCTAACATAAACTCGGGAATTGGCAGTTCCCAGGTCAATGGCGATATCCTCAGAAAAACGGCTAAAGACCTTGTTTAACATTTTTAATTTTTAATAATTTTGTTTTTTTATCGCCTCTCTTTTTTATCTCCACACAATCCTTTGCCAATGTTTTTTTGCTTAAGACAACTCTTAAGGGAATGCCTATCAAATCTGCTTCGGCAAATTTTTCACCAGGAGTTTTCCCCTCCCTGTCATCATATAATACTTCAGCGCACTGTTTTCGTAAATCTTGATATAATTTTCCAGCCGTCTTTTCAATTTTTGATAGCGGTTCGACAGGAATCAAATGAATTTTAAAGGGAGCGACTTCTTTGGGCCAAATAATTCCTTTTTCATCGTGAAATGTCTCAACGATTACTCCCATTAATCTCCCCAAGCCAATTCCATAGGTACCCATTATAACGTCTTTATCCCCGCCCTTCTCGTCTTTGTAGGTAAGAGCGAAGGGCTTGGAAAATTTAGTTTGCAACTTGAAAATATTCCCCACCTCAACAGCTTTCTCTCTTTTTAGGTCTTTGCCGGCGCATTCTGGGCAGACGTTTTGTTCTTTTATAATTTCGTCATTAACAGCAACTTTACATTTTTTGCATATATGAATAATGTCTTCCCCCGATGAAGTCAAAGTTTGAAATTCATGGGAATACTTGGAAAATGTACCGCCGGAGGCAAAAGTAAAGTACGTCTTTTCCCCCAGGCCAACTCTCTGAAATATTTTTTCATACGACTTTTTCATTATCTCATAATACTTATCAAGGTCTTTTTCGTCTTTATGAAAGGAATAAAGGTCTTTCATTAAAAACTCTCGTCCCCTTAACAAGCCGGATTTTGCCCTTTTTTCGTCGCGGAATTTGTTTTGTATTTGATAGACATATTGGGGCAAATCTTTATATGAAAATATAAATTTCTTGAGGAGCGGAACAACTATTTCTTCGTGCGTTGGCCCAAGGGCGTATTCGGCTTGCGAAATAGAGCTTTTAATTTTCATCAAGGCGTCAAAGTTATCCCAGCGGTTGGTTTTCTGCCAATTATTTTTTGGATGCAAAGAAGGCATAAGAATTTCCTGGCCGCCGGCTCTGTCCATTTCTTGACGCACGATATTCTCAATTTTTCTCAAAACGTTCAAACCCAGAGGAGAAAATGTGTAAACGCCAGCCATTTCCTTGTTGACAAAACCAGCTCTAATTAAAAGCCGGGCATTAACGCTTTTTTCATCTTTGGGAGCTTCCTTTATTGTTTTGGTAAAAAGTTGCGATTGGCGCATAATCGCTTGGAAATTGGAAATTTAGACTTTTCGCTAGAAAAGTCTAGTTATGTCTCTTACTGTTACTAAAACGATTAACAAAAGCAATAAGCTGAAGAAAAAAGTAGTGATTCTTTGTTCAACTTTTTGGTCAACAGGCCTGCCTTTAATTTTCTCAATGCTCAAAAATATGAGTTTTCCCCCATCCAAAGCAGGTATGGGAAGAATGTTAAAAATTGCAAGATATATTGAAATTACCGCAATAAAATGTAAATACTTATTGAGGCCGAGCTCGGCAAACTGAGTCAGTAAAGCCCCTATTCCGACAGGACCCATTAATTGGGTGCCTTGAGGCATACCATTTCCCAAAACCAAATTCTTCAAAAGCCCTGCTAAGCCCGCCACTATTGCGCCTGTTATTTTAACCGTGGCCTCAACTCCGCGAAATGGCGCCTCATACCAAGGATGTGATTTTTCAGCTACTCTCGCCAAAGCCACCCCAATGGCGCCCTCTCCTTCTGGAGGCGAAACTCTTGGAACTAA
>CAYJRW010000005.1:17155-29641 GCA_964372865.1 uncultured Candidatus Saccharibacteria bacterium
AAAACCCTTTGCCAAATTGGCTTTCCCGCAAAACTCCGGATGTTTTCCAAACCGCTTTCTTGACCCTCCTCACCATGAACTCTTACAAAAGCGCCAAAAGGTATGAGGTTTATAGAATAAATCGTCTCTCCAATTTTTTTTCCGACCAAGCGCGGCGGCAAAAATATGCCAAACTCTTCAACTTTTACGCCGAACTTTTTGGCAACCAAAAAATGCCCGAGTTCGTGCAGGATAATCAAAATTATTAAACTGAAAAAAACAATAAGGATTGTAACAAACATAATTTATTCCATTATTTCCTTTTTTTTCCTTTCAACCAAGTCCTCAATTTTCGCATTATACTCATCTACAAGTTTCTGTAATTCGTCTTTGCCTCTGAATTTATCGTCTTCTCTGATTTTACCTTCTTTAACTTTTTCTTGAATTTCATCCCAAGCATCATCTCTCCATTTTCTGATAATCTTACGCGACTGTTCCTTTTTTTCAGACAAAGACCTTATTAAATTTTTTCTGTATTCCTCTGTCAAAGGAGGCAAATTTACGCGGATTATCTCTTTGTCAACGACCGGATTTATCCCAACCCCGGTTTTTTCCAGAGCCGAAACTATGCTCTCAATGTATGACCTATCCCATGGCTGAATAAAAATTTGTCTTGGTTCTGGCGTAGAAATTGCAGCCAGTTGTTTTAACGGAAACTTCTGGCCAAAACAATCAACAACAATATCTTCCACCAAAGAGGGCGTCGCCCTGCTTGTGCGGATTTTCACCATTTCACTTTCCAAAAAACCAACCACCTTGTCAAGCTCAGGTTTTATTTTATTAACGATTTCTTTATGCATTTAGCATCTATAGTTCTAACATTAACGTTTCCAAGGCCAGGCGCGGATTGATATTCGTTTTTGAGATTAAGTAATATGTCGTTTGGATTCTCTGGAGAATTTTCTTATTTTTAACTAAATCCTGTCTTAAATAATCAAGCCATGCAGTTAAAATTTCTTTTAATTCCTGGCTTTTGGCAATTTTTTCCGCGTATTGAAAACGCGTCACCAGGTCTGACTTGGTCAGCTTAGTTATCTCTTGCCGTATTTTTTCTTTTGATTTTTGGTAAGCATTTATTTGATGAAATCTAATTCTTTGAGTCCGTGAAATAATTGTCGGAAAGAGAGCGTCTGGATAGTCGGTAATCAGAATTAAAAGGGTCTTACCTTTTGGTTCTTCCAGCGTTTTCAAAAGAGCTGCCTGGGCCTCTGAGTTCATAAGGTGCGCCTGGTCAATTACTGCAACTTTAAAGGGAGCTATTGACGGCTTCAAAGAGAGCCGCCAGATACACTCTCTAATTTGGGGTATTTTAATTTCCTTAGCCGTGCGAAACGAAGCTGAGCTCGGCGAGAGATTAGACGAAGTTTCAGCGACCTCCTGTCTCAGGGGGAGATTAGGCAAAGCCTCAGCGACCTTTATCGGTTCGACAATAAAAAAATCGGGGTGTGTTCTGTTGGTTATATTCTCGCCAAAAATACGCGAAAAAAATTCTGCGCTTGAAACGCCGGAAACCAATAAAGCATGAGGGAGTTTGTCCGCTTCTGCCAATCTTTTGAGATATTGCCATTGTTTTTGATTCGTGACTGCCATCTATTTTTTGGACATTATGCTTTTTTTATAAGCATCCAAATTCTCTAAAACCACTCCAGTGCCTTTTGCCACACACAAGAGAGGGTCTTTTGCGATAAAACAAGGAACTCCGGTTGATTTGGCTATCAACTCATCAATATTCCTGAGCTGAGCCCCGCCGCCAGAAAGCATCATGCCTTTGTCCATCACATCGGCGGATAATTCTGGCGGCGTATCCCAGAGAACGTCTTTTATGACTCTGATAATTTCCGACAGAGGGTCAGATATCGCTTCAGCCACTTCATTTGAGGAAATTTTAATGTTTTTGGGCAAACCCGAAACCAGGTCACGGCCGCGGATTTCCAGAAATTCTTCTTGTTTTTTTGGCAGAGCAGTGCCGATTTTGATTTTTATCTCTTCTGCCGTTCTTTCGCCAACGGCCAAATTATATTTCTTTTTAATAAAGTCAGAGATGGCCATATCCATCTTGTCTCCAGCCATTCTCACTGAACGGGAAGAAACAATGCCTCCTAAAGAAATCACAGCCACCTCAGATGTCCCTCCGCCAACATCGACAATCATATGCCCGGAATAAGAGTTAATTGGAATCCCTGCGCCAATGGCGGCTAAAATCGGTTCCTTGGCGACAAAGACCTGTTTTGCGCCAGCTTTCTGACCAGCTTCAATCACGGCTCTTTTCTCTGTCGAAGTAATTCCTGCAGGAATCCCAATCATCAATTCCGGCTTCAAGAATCTGAAAGTCCCCATAATTTTGTCGATAAAGTATTTCAGCATGGCCTGCGTTACCCTATAATCAGCAATCACGCCGTCTTTTAAGGGGCGGTAGACCCTTATGGTGTCTGGTGTTCTGCCTGTCATTTCTTTTGCTCTTTCTCCCACAGCCAAAATTTTATTCTCAGCAAGAGTTACTGCCACTACTGTGGGCTCTTGTAAAACCACTCCTTTTCCAGGAACAAAAACCAAAGAATTGCAGGTGCCCAGGTCAATGCCTATTTTGCGTAAAAACATAACTTTAAACTTTAAACTTTTAACTTTTAACTCTTTTAATGTCTGCTCCTAATTTTTGGAGCCGCTCTTCTATTTTTTCATATCCCCTATCTATCTGATAAACATCGTTAATAGTTGTTTTGCCAGAAGCTATCAAGCCAGCGGTAACAAAAGCAGCGCCTGAACGGATATCCAAAGAAGGAATCTCCTTGCCCTGAAGCTGCGTGGGGCCGTTGATTATTGCCCTGTGAGGGTCGCAAAAAATAATGCTTGCACCCATTTTATTTAACTCCTCCAAGTATTTCAAGCGGCCTTCATACAAAGGGTCGTGAATCAAAGTGGGGCCTTTAGCTTGGGTTGCCAAAACCCCTAATTCCGGTTGCAAGTCCGTCGGAATTCCGGGATACGGCAAACTTTGAATTTTGTCCATTTTAAGAATTTTAGAAGGGAGAACCAGGAGCTCTTTTTCTCCCAAAATTTCCAACTTTGCGCCAAAATCCCGTAGCCGCTTCAGAAAAAGTTCCAAAAATCGCAACTCAACTTTTTTAATCAAAACTTTACCTTTGGCTGCAAGGGCCAAAGCAATAAAAGTTCCTGCCTCCAGGGGGTCTGACATAATTCTATGCTTAAAACCTTTCAGCTTTTTTTGGCCTGAGATGGTGAAACTATGAGCTCTCTGATTTTTAACTTTAGCTCCCATAAGGTTTAGTGCTTTTATCAATTCCTGAACCTCGTAATCCTGGTCGGCAATCTTGAGTACTGTCTTTGAGGAACTCAAGGCTGAAGCCAGAATAATGTTTTCTGTGGCGGTGACGCTGAATTCTTTGAGGATAACTTCAGAGGGTTTTGGTCTGCCTTCAAAATGGAAGGACTTATTGTTTGTCTGAATTCTAACCCCTGTTTGAGAAAAAGCGTCAAGGTGGGTGTCTATGGGTCTTGCTCCAATCTGGTCGCCTCCTGGCAAAGGAAACTTAATTTTTCCGAATCTGCTAAGTAGTGGTCCTAAAAGCACAATTGATCCCCTGAAATGACCTATCACATCGCTAGGAAGCAGAGACGGGTCAATGTCTGAGCACTCTATCCTGATTTCTCTTTGGCCCAGCCAGGTAATTTTGGCGCCAATGGTTTCCAATATGCCCAGCATCTTAAAAAGGTCTTCAATAAGCGGCAGGTTGGAAATTTGACAGGGTTTTTTGGTTAAGAGGCAGGCAGCAAGGAGCGGAAAGACAGCATTCTTTGAACCCCTCACCTCAATTTCCCCTTTTAAATGTTTTCTTCCCCGAATTATAAATTTTTCCGGCATCAAGTTGAGCATATACGAAATTTAATGTAAAATCAAGATTGACCATGACCAAAAAAAGTCGTCTTCTCTTGTTTTCCATTTTATTAATTTTGTTTTTATTGGTTGCTCCATCAACTGTTTTGTATTCCTTGGGTTACCGCTTTGATTTTGGAGGTAAAGGAATCACACAAACCGGCGGATTTTATTTTAAGGTTTGGCCAAAAACAGCCCAAATTTACTTAGACGGCAAACAGACTAAAAGAACCGACTTCTTTTTTGGCGCTGCCTACATTGATAATTTAGTCCCTAAAAAATACGAAGTGGAAATTCAGAAAGAAGGACATCATTCCTGGAAAAAAATTTTGGAAGTGAAAGAAAAACAGGTGGTAGATGCCAAAAACATTGTTCTGCTGCCTCAGAATCCCACTTTTGATGTTTTAACCAGAAACGTTGAAGAATTTTTTGTTTCCCCAGACCAAAGGAGAATGATTTTAAAAGAAGGAGGGGACAAAGAGTGGTCTCTAAAGCTTTTGGAATTGGGGACGAACATTAAAAGTCATTTAGCAAACGAAGCCGACTTAGCTTCGAGCTCTTTAACAGCGTTTCTTGACTCTTTTTTTAGAGTTGATTCTTTTTTTACGGAGGGAGAATTAGAAAAAATAGAAACAGAAGAAGGCAAAGATGGTGAACTCTCTCCTGACCAGAGGAAACTTGGTTATTTTACTGACTCAGAAGTTTGGGTCCTGTTTTTGAAAAATGAGTTGGGGCAGCCCCAAAAGCTGCCTGGCGAAAGGTTGCTGTTAGCCCGCTTTTCAGAAAAAATAGGCAATGTCTCCTGGTTGAGCAACCATTATTTAATATTTACAGCCGGAGACAAAATAAAAGTCGCCGAAATCGACGACCGCGATAGAATAAATATCGTTGACTTTGCAGAATTTAAATCTCCACAAATATTCTTTAACCAAGCCAATAAGAAACTGTATATTCTTAGCGAAGGGAACTTATACGCCTCTGAAAGACTGCTTCCTTAGTTATCTTCAAAAGGTCCTGCAATTATAAAAATGACCTTTCTTTTATTTTGCGTGTATATCAATCACTTCACCGCTTTCGCAAATGGATTTTATTATCTCTGATTTATCTGTAAAAACACTAATTCTTCCATCGGGATGTTTTTTGATTATTACTTCAACCCGTCCCTCTACTGGACTAGAGAATATAACTCCATTTTGAAACTCAATTTTCTCATAGCCCTTGGGTTCCAATTTTGGTTGTTCTCTTAAAATAAGCTCCACAATCATAACTTAATACAATTTTAGCGCAAAAATATTATTTCGACCGTTTTGTTTTTTATACCCTCCGCTACGGCTCCAGTAAGCGAGGCCAAAAGTTCACAGACAGCTTTCGCAGGCAGTTTAGCATGGTTTCGCCAGGCGAATAAACTGCCGAGAATGTAGATAGTCAAATCTCGCTCCCGAGCGATAGCGAAGGGAGTGAGAAGAGGATTTATCCTCTGCGAACTGGAGATTTGAACTATCGGTGAATGAAAACTTTGTTGCCGGTCGCTGAAGCTTCGCTTCATATCCCATCTTCATTTTTGCTTTGCAAAAGCTTGATGAGCGTTTACCTCTTTTGCCATTGGGGTGCCCGGCGGGCTCTTTTTAAGCCGAACTTTTTTCTTTCGCGCATTCTTGGATCCCTGGTCAAAAAGCCAGCTCTTTTCAGCTGCTTTCTAAATTCTTGGTTAAAAAGAACTAAGGCCCGAGCTATGCCGTGTCTGACTGCCTCTGCTTGGGAGTGCAAACCTCCACCTTTAACAACAACCGTAATCTTGAATTTGTCCAAGTAATTCATCTTTTCCAGAGCTCCAAGAGCTTTTTGGCGCAGTTCCCAGTTGGGAAAATATAAATCCAGAGGTTTGTTATTTATGTAAAAGGTTTTTTCGCCCTGAGTGAAAATTCTTATTCTGGCCACAGATGTCTTTCTGCGGCCTATCGCCTCAAAATAGCGTTCGGGTTTAGGAAGGGCCTTATCTTGCCGTATTTTGACCGCTTTAGCTGCTTTCCTTTTTTTGGTTTTTTTCTCTTTTATTTTTTTTGTTATCGCCATATCCCTTATAGTAGCAAGTCCTGTAAAAAAAACAACCCCGCCCTTGAAATATTCAAGGGCGGGGCTCAAGAAGATTTATCTCTTCTTTTTTTTCTTTTTTGCCATCGTAGTCGGACTAGGTTATTTTTTAAGAATTTTTTGGCAAACAGTCGACTTCTATTTGCAAAAAAGTTTTATTACTTTCATTAGTTTATTTTTTCACGCCAAGAAACTTTGTCAAGTGTGGATAACTATAAAAGCTGTATTTCTTCTTCCAACTCCACCCCAAATTTATTTTTCACCCTCTGTTTTACCAATTTTATCAAAGAAATTGCGTCTTTTGCTTTAGCTCCACCCAAATTGATAATGAAATTGGGATGTTTTGTTGATACCTGAGCTCTGCCTATTTTAGTCCCCATCAATCCCGGCACTCTGGCTATAACCGCTGCTGCAGGAATTACAGGCAAAGGGTCAATTTTTATCACTTCTTTAAATCCTTCCGCAACTTTTTTTGGCACTTTTTTAACGTAGCAATTTTTGAAAATACTGCCGGCATTAGGATATTCCAAAGGTCCTCTTTCTTTGCGCTGCTTGATATGAGCATTAGCAATCGCCTGCATGCTTTTTTTATTACCTTTTTTTAGTAAAATCTGCGCCGAAAGCACAATCCAGCCCCTTTTTTTAAAAATGGAAGAGCGATAGCTGAAGCGACACTGCTTTTTGGTAAGTTTTCTTACTCTAAGGTTTTTATCCAAGGTCTCAACGGAAATTATTGTATCTTTTGTCTCTCCTCCAAAAGCACCTGCATTCCCAAAAACAGCCCCACCAAAGGTTCCTGGTAAACCTCCTGCCCACTCAAGTCCGGCAAGGCCTCTTTTGCAGGTTTCTTTTACCAAAGTTGAAAAAGAAACGCCGGCTCCCGCCCAAAGGCGGTAATTTCGAATTTTAAAATTCGCATTTCGAATTTTAATAACGAGTCCGTTAAATCCTTTGTCCGAAGCCAGAATATTGCTGCCTTCGCCCAAAATAAAAAAAGGCGTCCTCATTTTTTTTGCAGTTCTTAGCGCTTCAATTATTTCTTCTTTGGTTTTGGCTTCAAAAAAATACTTGGTCCTACCACCAATTTTAAAAGTAGTATGGTTTTTTAACAAAATTTTTTTTCTAAACTGCATTATAAAAATGGGCCGGCAGAGTGAACTCCAATACTAAGTCTTTAGTGAGTGCTGCCTGCCGACCCAAATGAATTATATCAACTGTTAAAAAAAACAGCAACCCTCGCTCGAGGGAGGGTTACTGTCGACTTAGTGGAATTGCCACTTCTGGCACACTCACTATTTAATAATAGCAAATTCAAAAACAATTGTCAAGTGTTTTTAAAACCCCAACTCCTTCAAAAGCTGCTCAACCTGAGGAGCAAATTCGGGTTTTATCTTCAAAAATCTTTCTGCTGCTGTTTTCGCTTTTTCTGCTTCGCCCAAACCGATGTACCCATTAATTAGTTTTTCCCAGAAGGAAAGGTCTTGCGGGTCAAGCTGAACGCCTTTTTCGTAAAAAGAAACCAAAACTCCAAGATCAGCTCCGGTTTGTTCAAGAACCTCTATTCCCTCTCCTAAAGTTTCCGAGCTCTGAGACCAATCAAGCCCCATACTCTCCAACTCTTTCAACTCTGAAAGAGCCAAGTCGTATTTCCCTGTCAATTTATAGCCTCTAAGCAAATGCCATCTTACTCCAAAAAATAGCGGTTCTAAATCCTTTGCTTTCTTCAAAGCATCAAGAGCTTCGTTATCCCGACCCTGCAAAAATCGCAATTGCGCGAGATTGAGATAAACTTGCTGATTTGCCGGGCTCAACTCCATAGCTTTAGTCAAAAATTCTTCGGCTTTGGTCAACTTTTCCTTGTCGCCGTCAAGCGAATAAAAATAGTTGTAATGTCTTCCTAAGAATAAATACATTCTGAAATCCAAAGGATTCTGCGAAATTGCCTTTTTAAATTCTTGCTCTGCCAGTCCAAGCCCCTGCATTAACAATTCTCTATTTTGGTTTTCTTGAGAAATTAAAGAGGTGGTTCTGAAAGAAAGCTGTTCCGGGCCTTCAAATCTTACCATTGGAGATAATCTAAACGCGCTCTGAAAAGCGGGAATGGATTGCTCCAAAGAAGAGGCAAGTCCTCTTAGGATGGCCCTTGACGCGCGCGCTGGCTGAATATTACCCACGAAAAAGACAAAAACTGTCAAAACAATCAAAATAGCTCCGACAAAAGGCGGCAGCGGAACAGTTTTACGTATTTGTCCGGCAGATTGAGAAGAAATCATAAAATCTATGAAAGCCAGAGACAGAAAAAACATTATATAACTTGAAATCATATCAAAAACCCACATATTCTGCAGAAAGTAAACGAGCAGCAAAACAGCCAAAGCCAGAGGCGCAAAAGCCTCCTTAGCTACATTTTTAGCGTGCCTTAATAGTCCAAAAATGGCAAAGAAAAAAACGGCCAGGTAACTGAGCAACCCAACGATTCCGGCACTTACTCCCACGTCTAAAACAACGTTGTGAACTCGGTCATACCAAATGTCGGCGGTGCGGGGAAGTTCCGGGTTGTAGTATTTGGCAAAAGGAACGTTGAAATTTTCCCAACCCCAGCCAAGCCAAAATCTCTCCTGCCAAGCATGCCAGCCAATGCCCCACACCAGTTGCCGCGACCTGTCGGGAATTTGCAGCAAATTGAAAGGACGGTCTTTAAAATGGTAGCTTTTGACGATAAATATTCCAACAAGGACCACCAAAATTAAAAAAGGTGCAGCCGCTTTTTTCAGAAGTTTTTTCGGAGAAAAAAGCATGTATCCTGTTCCAAGAAAAACTGCGCCTATCAAAAGAGAAGAAACAGCGCCTCGCGTAATAGTAACCGGGTTAAAGAACAAAACAAATGCAAAAATAACCAGCGCCAAACCATAAATAAGCCGCCAATAGCCAGTTTTCAGAAAGGCCAAAATTACGGCAAAGAAGATGTTAAAAAGAAGATAAGACGCAAGAAAAGATGAGTTACCAAGGGTCCCTCCGCCGCGGGTTATGGGATCTTTTGAGGTTAAAGCAAAAAAGCAAATAAAAGTGGCGGCCAAAATTGAAACCGACAAAATCCTCTGCCAAGATTTTCTTTCCTGAAAGCAGCTCGATAGAACAATGTAAAACGCGAAAAGGTGTAAAAATGTCAAAAGGCCGGTCATTCTCTCAAAAACACTCCAAAACGACCTTTCAAAGTTAACGCCGAGAACCGAAGTTAAGAAAAGAATTGCCAGAAAGATGGCCAAAGCCAAAGTTAAAGGAGTTATTTTTGGCCTATACTTTGGGTTGGAAACTGCCAATAAAATATAGAAAATAAAAACAATATCAACAACGATTCTGAAAAAAATGGTTTTTGGAACGATAAAGGGAAAAAAATAATCCTTAATAAAAATCAAGGGCGTAAACATTGCCAGATAAGTTCCGTATTCAATAACCGTAAGATATTTTTTTTCTAATTCTTCTTTGGACATCAAAAATTTTTTATTTATTCCAGAGAGCGCCTGACTTATAGACGGAAACCAGCTCATTCAAAACTTCTATTATCGCATCTTTTTCTCCATTATACACTGCTGTTTTTAATTTTGCCAGTCCATAGTTTAATTTATTTTCATCTATATCTGATAATTTTGCCGTAAAAATTTTCTGATTCTGGGTTGCTAAAATACCTTCTTCAGCTGTCAAAATCTCCTCGAACAATTTTTCGCCTGCTCTGGGTTCAGTAAAAACAATCGGTATATCGAGGTCTGGTCTCATCCCTGAAAGCTGAATCATCTGTTTTGCCAGCTCCAAAATCTTTATAGGGTTTCCCATATCCAAAACAAAAACCTCACCGCCTTCACTAATAGCCCCTGCTTGTAAAACCAACAAGCACGCCTCAGATGTTACCATAAAATACCTTCTCATTTCTGGGTGAGTTATTTCTATTGGCTCTCTTTTTCTAATCTTGTCGCGGAAAATTGGTATTACACTCCCCCTGCTGTCCAAAACATTGCCGAATCTCACAGAGATGAATCTTGTGCTATTCTTCTGATTCAACGTTTGGCAAATCAGCTCCCCGACTCTTTTGGTAGCTCCCATTACAGAGGTTGGGTTAACCGCTTTGTCAGTCGAAATAAAAATGAATTTTTCAACTCCATTCCTCAAGGCAGCTTCCCCCACAACTTCCGTGCCAAATACATTATTTTTTACTGCTTCGTCAGAGTTTTCTTCCATTAAAGGAACGTGCTTATAGGCTGCTGCATGGAAAACAATGTTGGGTTCTCTGTCTGAAAAAACTCTCTCAATCTTTTCTTTATCTCTAATATCGCACACTTGGGAGATTTTTTTCAACTCAGGAAAAACGTCATCCAGTTCTTCTGAAATATTGAAAATTCCTGTTTCGTCTTGGTCCAACAAAATTAAAGAAGATGGATTAAATTTGGCTATCTGCCTGCAGAGTTCAGAGCCAATTGAGCCTGCAGCTCCTGTAACCAAAACATTTTTGTTTTGTAAGAAGCTTTCAATTAATTCTTTGTCAGCTAAAACAAGGTCTCTAGCCAGCAAGTCCTCCATTTTAACTTCGCGAAGCTGGCCTAAGGTTATTTTTCCTGCAAACACTTCCTCAATAGGTGGAATTATTTTAATCTTTCTTAAGTTAGCTTCTCTTCCTTTTTCAACAGCTGTCTGGATAACCTGGGAATCTACAGAAGGCATGGCTATAATTAAACCCTCGATTTTATTTCCGCTGACGATTTTGGGAATATCAGCAACTCTACCCAAAACCTTAACTCCGTGAATTGATACTCCCTGCCTGGCTTGAGAGTCGTCGACAAATCCGACAACCTGAAAAGGACTTGCTCTAACAGTTAAAATATTTCTTAAAATCAGCTCACCAGCGTCACCTGCTCCTGCTATCAAGGTTCTTTCTTTATCTCCCCTGCGAAAGGGTGAAATCTGGAAATAAATTCTTTTGGCAAAGCGGAGACCCCCAGTAAGAATAAAAATAAAAAAATAAGTGATAAAGAGAGTTGAACGAGGAAACCCTGAAAAAATTGCGAGATCCCTCAAAACAACAAAAGCGCCTGTCAAAAGCAAGAAACTTATAGAAGTTCCCTTAATGAGCTGTACCAGCTCTTCAGCTGACACATACCTCCAGGTAAAATGATACAGACGAAAAAAATAAAAAACCGGCAATGTGATTGTCAAAGCCAGCAGCATTATACTGAGAATATTCAAAGAATACTGGCCAGGCACTACTCCTTCAAACCTGACCAAAAAAGCAAGCCAGACCGAAAGCGAAATTAAAAGTGCGTCTGAAAGCGCAAAAAATACCAGCTTGGCTAGGGTTCTTTTTTCAAAGAAAATTTTTTGAGCAACAGCAAGCAAGTTTATTTATAAAATTCTCTAATCGCTTGTATAATCTCTTCCGCTTCTTCATCTCCCAATTCGGGGTAAGCCGGTAATCTCACAGCGTCTTTTGAAATGCTCTCGGTTACAGGCAAAGAAAAGTGGTCAAGATACAAGTTTTTTAACTTATGATTCGGCGTTGTCTCGCGGATAAGCACTTCAATGCCTTTTGAGTCCATAAACTGTTTAAACTTTTCTCTTTCTTCTGAACTTCCTATGCGAACAATAAACTCCTGTATGACATCACCTTCTCCATAAGTTGGAAGTTTCAGAGGAAGGTTTTTTAACCCTTCACAGTACATATCCGCAATCTTCTTTCTTCTCTCAAGAAACTCCTTGTAATATTTAAACTTCACGTTGAGTAAGGCAGCTTGTATATTATCTAACCGCGATTTCCATGCCCATTGCACTATGTCAGGCGTGGGAAAATCAGCCATTCTTACTGAGGTTTGCGCCATATTCCAGTGGTTTCTCAAAAGATAAAGTTTTTCGCACAAGGCCCTGTTATTGGTGACAATGCCTCCTCCGTCGCCAAAACCGCCCAAAAGTTTTGGCGTATTAAAACTGAAACATCCCACATCGCCAAAACTGCCAGCCCTCTTTCCTTTAAAAGAAGAACCCAAGGCTTGAGCGCCATCTTCAATAACGTATAAGTTATGCCGTTTTGCTATTTCCATAATGCTATCCATATCGCATACTTTTCCGTGGAAATGCACAGGCAAAATGGCTTTTGTGCGAGGGGTAATGGCCTGCTCTACAAGCTCTGGGTTCATCAGTTCATTTTCTGCAACATCAATGAGAACTGGTTTTGCTCCTGAGTGAACAATGCACTGCAGCGAAGCAATAAAAGTGTGGGCCACCGTGATGACTTCGTCGCCTTCAAATAGTTTATGGGCTTCATCTATGCTGATTTCACCTGAATACACTCTGTCTAAGAGATAATTCCAGTTTCCTTTAATGCCAAGGGCTTTACAAGAAAGAAACAAAGCATCGGTTCCCGAATTAACTCCAACTGCATACTTTGTCCCTACAAATTTTGCCAAATTGTCTTCAAACTT
>CAYJRW010000006.1:0-26807 GCA_964372865.1 uncultured Candidatus Saccharibacteria bacterium
TGAAAATTTCATCTTGGTGGTTTAGTCCGAAGTTGTGCCCAACCTCTTGGCAGATGACGAACTGTCTCCAAGCCGCGGTATTGTAGGGCGCGCTATTAAAGTAAGTATCATTCATCTTGGCGACGCCTTGAGTAATGTGGCTACCACTCACCCAAATTTGGGCTAGCCCCAACCAGCCGTTGTTGCCGTAGGTTTTGTTGCAAACCTCGACTCGCCCGTTGGTGGGCCGACAGTTCCCTTTGGATTGACCGGCAACAATCGTGGTGTCTAACGCCGAAGACACGCTCCAATCGCCTGATGCGGTAGTAAGGTGGCCGTCCCAGACCGCTCCAACGTTGTCGCCAAGCTTCAAGGTGAATGGGTTGGCGGTACGCGCCCAATGGTAACCACCCCACCAATGACTGGCGTACGCTACTCCCGCGAATGCGCTGGCGGACAGCAAAACCGCAACTGCCATAAACTTACCGAAACGATGAAATGAGATATTCATAATAAAGTTTTAGCTTATTTCAAAAACCTTCCTTTGATATAAGCTAATAATATACCATTTTAGCAAGCCCCCCAGTCATGTCAAGTCCTTCTATTGTTGATAACTTCTGTGTTCAATGGCAGTTATGTAACGGTAACAGCGATGATTATCTTAGAAGCCCAGCCGCCGCTTTGCGGCGGCTGGCGGCTGGTCAGCGCAGGTTTCGCTTTTTGGATTTGTGTATCAGGTTTAGTAAAATAATTTCAAAAGCATGCCCCGTAGGGAACGTGTTCTCCTTCGGGGTTTGAGGGTATTCTAAATCCGCAGCACAAAACAAACATCCCAGACGGCTGGGATGTTTGTTTTTGGAGCTCCGCTGCTTCTCATCTTCCTAAAAGCCTCTCGCCTTTGAGGCGATTTTTTGGTAGGATATAGAATATGAATCAGCAACGGCAGAATTTAAATTTTTACGGTTTAGGCATAGCTCCCGGGATTCTTGAGATTTTGAAAAAGATTCGTTACTTGACCCCGACTCCCATTCAGCACCAATCAATCCCCATTGCCATTCAGGGAAAAGACATAGTGGGTATTGCCCAAACAGGCACGGGTAAAACTCTTGCTTTCGGCATTCCGATGATTCAGCGCTTGGCAAGCTCCAAGGGTTTGGGATTGGTGCTTTTGCCGACCCGAGAGCTGGCGCTGCAAATTGACGTGGAACTTCATAAGGTCGGCAATTCTCTCGGCCTTAGAACCGCAGTTTTGATAGGCGGGGTTTCTATCGGGCCCCAAGTGGGGTCTCTGCGGAGAAACCCGCACGTTATTGTAGCAACACCCGGACGTCTGATTGACCACCTGCATCAAAAAACAGTTAATCTTAAAAATGTAAAGATTTTGATTCTTGACGAAGCTGACCGCATGCTGGACATGGGATTTTTGCCGCAAATAAAGGAAATTTTAAGACAGGTTCCAAGAGAACGCCAAACAATGCTTTTTTCAGCTACGATTTCCCGGGAAATCATGAACATAGCGGCCTCGTATATGAAGTTTCCGATAAGCGTAGAAATAGCTCCCACCGGCACGACGGTTGACAGCGTTTCCCAGGATATTTTTATCGTCGCCAGAGAAGCGAAACTGCGTTTGCTCGAAAAGGTTTTGGCCCTGTATCCGGGACCAACGCTTCTCTTTACAAGAACGAAATACGGAGCCCGTCGCATCGCGCGGGCGGTCAAGCAAATGGGTTATTCGGTGGCAGAAATACATTCAAACCGCACCTTTTCGCAGCGAAGAAGCGCTCTGGATGGTTTTAAAACCGGCGAATATCGCGTGCTCGTGGCGACCGATATTATGGCGAGGGGGATTGACGTAATCGGAATAGAATTGGTTATAAACTATGATTTGCCTTCGCACGCGGAAGATTATGTGCATCGGATAGGCAGAACTGCCAGGGCCGGCATGAAAGGCCATGCGATTTCTTTTGTGACGCCGTCTGAACGGGGAGAAATTCGCGCGATTGAATGGTTAATCAGAAAAAAATTGAAAGTGGCCACGATCCCCGAATTTCCGACTATGCAATTTGCAAAACCAAGGTTGGTTTATTCCAGCAGGAGGTACCGCAGAGGGAGAATGGGATAAAGCGAAATTTATGCAACTAAAGATTTTATCGTGGAATATATGGTATGACTGCTTTTTTGACGAGGTCTCAAAATTTCTTACAGATTTTGGGGCAGATATTATCTGTCTGCAAGAGGTGGTACCAGACGACCCGAGCAGAGATACAATCGGATACATTACAAAACTTGGCTACAAGCACGTTTTTGTTCCTGTTAAAAAGATAGAGAAAGACGGTAGAACTATGGGTAATGCTATTTTCAGCAAATATGAAATTACTAATAGCCAAACTTATAATCTCTCTGAAGTTGACAGCCGCAAGGCATTGAGAGCAGATATTAACCTTAGAGAAGCTAAGCTTTCTGTTTTCACCACTCACTTGCCGCACACGCATCAGCAGGTTTCGGAAACGCAAAAATTACAGGCAGGAAATCTTGTAAAAGTTATTCCCCCGGCGCGCGCTGTTTTAATGGGCGACTTTAACGCTACTCCTGACAGCGATGTTGTCCGAGAAATGCGCAAAGTTATGGTGGACACCGATCCAAAGTCAACACCCACTTGGAGCGTCTATCCGGAAGGTTGCTCAATATGCAAGCCGCAGGCGGTTGACATCAAATTGGATTATATTTTCACGACCAAAGACGTCAAAAGCAGTTTCTTTGAAGTCCACCAGTCAAAAGGGTCAGACCACCTGCCAATTTCAGCTATCATTGAATTGTTATAAATGGAAACTGGAGCCAGCTCTGTTTTTGGCAGTCTGTCCCATTTTTGATTTATGGCTTAAATTTGGTACAATGACAAGACATGTCAGTTTGGATAGCAACAATTATTTTGTTTTTAATCGCTGTAGGCGGCTGGTTGTTCTTGAAAAGAGACCCTGACCGCTACATTCACGAGAAAACCTCGCCAATGAATATTTTTTTCAGATGGGGCCGTTTTTGGCATCACATTTTCAAAATCGCCATAATTGCTTTATTCATGCTGGCTATTTTCTCTCTTTATAAATACCTTTTGGAGGTTTCCAATGTTTTTGCTGTGAGCACGGCTGTAATCGCCGGGGTGGTGCTGTCTGGGGGAAAGGAGTTGCTTGACAAAGCCATTACTTTAGACGATGTTGTTTCGTCTATTATCGGAATCATCATCGGTTTTCTTGCGATTTATTTATTTTTTTGGGCGTAAAGTGGAAAAATAAATTGACAGAGTTGAAAAATGAATATAAAAGATAAGGATAAAAAATATCTCGGACGCGAAGGAGCGGCGCGGTCTTTTGTAGTTAGCAAAACTGATGGCATTTATGTTTATGACGAAATGGGACGGCGCTATATTGATTTTTTTATGGGTTGGTGTGTGGGTAATATCGGTTGGGGAAACAAAGAGATAATCAAAAAAATAAGAGAATTCAAGGGTCCAACGTATGTAAGCCCAACCTATTTTTATGAAAGATGGGCTGATTTAGCAGAACTTCTTGCTAAAATCACGCCACTGGGACTAACCAAAAGTTTCCGGTCAACAGGAGGCACAGAAGCAGTGGAGATTGCTTTGCAAGCAGCCATGGCTTACACCAAGCGCCATAAATTTATTTCGGTTGAAGGTAGTTATCACGGCCATTCGATAGGCGCCATGAGCATTGGGTCATCTGACTTCAGGGGCTGGTATAAAAATCTATTACCCCATTGTTATAAAGTTAAGCCGCCGCTTGATGAAAGAGCTGCTAGCAAAGTAGAAAAAATGCTTGCTAAAAAAGACATAGCTGCTTTTATTTCAGAGCCCATTATCTGTAACGCAGGGGTTCTAATCCCAGATAAAAAGTTTTTTGATATTGTACAGGCGGCTTGCAAAAGATATGGCACGCTGTTAATCACTGATGAGGTGGCAAACGGTTTTGGCAGAACCGGCAAAATGTTTGCCTCAGAACATTACAATTTAAAGCCAGACATTATGACACTTGCCAAGGGCATCACTAATGGTTATGGCGCCTTGGGAGCGACAATTATGACTTCAAAAGTGGCAAAGTCCTTTGAGTTTCCGTTTAGTTTTTACTCAACTTTCGGATGGCATCCTTTAAACGTTGAGGCGGCCATCGTAAACATTCAATATCTTATAAAAAATAAAATAGCTTTCTTAAAAAATGCTGAAAAATTAAGCAATTACTTCAAGAAGCGGCTTTTGAAAATGCGCTTTAAATATACGCCAGAAATAAGAATTAAAGGACTGGCTATTGGAGTTTCCTTCAAAAATGCTGGTTATGGGGGTGGAATTATATCTCGCTGTTTTGAGAAGGGCTTGCTCATTGCTTACGCAACATCTCATGACTTTGTTATGTTCCCGGCTCTCAATATGGATATGAAAACGGCTAAAAAGGGCTTGGATATTCTTGAGAGATGTATATAATAACTTCGTAAGTTTTAAAATGGCCATAGTTATAATAGCGGCTGAATTTCATAAAGACATAATAGAAAAAATGGTAGAGGCGGCCAAACTAGAGTTAAAAACTCAAGGTAGGGAAGTTTTGGTCAAAAGGGTAGTTGGCTGTTATGAAACGCCTCTTTTGGCCGATAAAGTTATAGGGCTTAGCAGTACCGAAGCCGTGGTGGTTCTTGGGTTTATTGAAAAAGGCGAAACACAACACGGCGACGTAATGGGGCACGTTGTGCACAAAGCTCTTGTTGACCTTCAGTTAAAACACGGAAAACCCATTGGCATTGGAATTATTGGCCCCGGTGCAACAGAAAAGCAGGCGCGCTTAAGGGCAGAACCCTACGCCAGGGGAGCCGCAAAAGCAGTTCTCCAAAGTCTTTCCGCTATTAACAATGAGATTTAAAGGTGTTGTCATCAAAGGAAAAGGCAGGGGCGTAAAACTCGGTTTTCCCACAATAAATCTGGACGTATCCAAAAAAAGTTTAGCCAGAGTTAAAGACGGAGTGTGGGCTTCCACAGCAAAAATTGGAAAAGATAGATTGCCTTCTGCCGCCTTTCTGGGAGAAGTCAGAACCTTCGGCGAAAAAGAAAAAAAGCTTGAGGTTTACATCTTTAACTTTAATAAAAAGCTCTACGGCAAGAAAGTTGAGGTAGATTTTCTAAAAAAGATACGAGGCAATAAAAAATTTAAAACAAAAAAAGCGCTGATTACTCAAATGAAAAAAGACGAGGTCAAAGCGCGGGAGTTTTTTAAAAATGTTCGTTGAATCAAAGATTCACCTCACCTTTAGATAAATCTTTAATTTATCTAAATGTTCACGGGAATTATAAGAAACATCGGCAAAGTTGAGAGAAGCTGGAAAAAGGCAGACTCGCTTTTTCTAGCTGTTCAAAAGCCGAAAAACTGGAAAATCAAAGTTGGCGACTCATTGTCAGTTGACGGCGCTTGTTTAACCGTCAAAGAAACTCAAAAGAACTTTTATATTACAGAGCTTATGCCAGAGACCTTAAAGAGAACCACCTTTGGCAGAAAAGTTCCAAAAAGGGTCAATCTTGAGATGCCTTTGACTCTTAACTCTTTTTTGGACGGCCATATTGTTCTTGGTCATGTTGACGCTGTGGGAAAAATTATTGGGATTAAGCCGCGGTCTTCGTCAAAAACATACTCAGTTTCTTTTCCTCAAAAATATTCTAAGCTGGTGGCGGAAAAAGGCTCCTTAGCTGTTGACGGCGTGTCTTTGGCTGTAGTTAAAGCAAGCCCCGGCCGATTTTCTGTTGCCCTTACTGACTACACTCTCTTGAACACAACTTTGGGAGAAAAGAAAGTTGGCGATTTAGTCAACATTGAATTTGACATACTTGCCAAATACATTCTAAATAAAAATATGGTAAAATAAACAATATGGCATTAACTGAATCGTTTCAAAAATTAAAGAAGGGAGAGAGGGCGCCGGATTTTCTGCTTAAAGGAGTTGACGGAAGAGAGTATTCTTTGAAGGATTTTGAAGTGTTCGCAGAGCGTAGCTCTTCTCACGACCGAGCGAAGCATAGGGCGAGAGATGAACAAAGTTCAGCGACCGCCTCGGCTGAAGCCTCGGCCAAAGAAGGCCTGTTGGTTATATTTATGTGCAACCACTGCCCTTATGTGAAGGCAAAAATAGGCACTATTGTAAGGCTGTATGAGAAATGGGGAGGTCGGGTCTCCTTTGCTGGAATTAACAGCAACGACCCTGAATACGAAGACGAAGGCATGGAGAACATGAAGATTTTCTCCAAAGAAAGAAACATTTCTTTTCCTTATCTTTTGGACGAAACCCAAGAAACAGCCAAGGCCTATGGCGCTACCTGCACGCCAGACCCTTTTTTGTTTGACAAGGATTTTAAGCTGGCGTTTCACGGCAGGATTGACGACGCTTTGGGACCAGGCCAGGAGGCAAAAAAGCATACTATAGACGAAAACATTTCAAAAATGCTTTCAGGCGAGGAAATTGCTGACGAGTTCAAGCCCTCTATGGGATGTTCCATTAAGTGGAAAGGTCGCAATTAAATAAAAAATCATATCCTAAATAAAAATAAAATATGATTGAGACACTTTTTCTTCTTGGCAGGATTTTGTACGGCGGATTTTTTATTCTTTCTTCCCTGAACCACTTTATGAAACTTTCAGCGCTGGCTCAGTATGCCTCCTCAAAGAAAGTTCCCTGGCCCAAGTTCTCCGTGATTTTTTCTGGTTTGCTAATATTGTTGGGCGGTTTGGGGATTTTGTTTGGGGTATACACGCAGTATGCCGCCTGGCTGTTGGTGGCGTTTCTGGTGGGTGTATCTTCTGTGATGCACAACTTCTGGGCCTTAAAAGATCCAATGCAAAAGCAGATAGAGATGGGAAATTTTATGAAAAATATGGCCTTGCTGGGAGCCGCTCTAATGTTGCTACAGCTACAGACTTGCCCGTACCTTCTTTATAATTGACAAGCTGGCTTGAAAACTTTATTCTTACTTAATGGTTACAAGAACCAAGAAGCCGGCTAAAAAACCCAGGCCTGAGGCAAAAAACCAAAACGAGCTTGTTAAAAAAACCAAAATCAGGGTTGTTGGCATTGGCGGGGGAGCCGGCAACATTGTTTCTGAGTTGGCCTCGAGAGTAAAAAAGGCCTCTTTTGCTGCAGCCAATACTGACCAACAGGCATTAAAGCAGCTCCAAAGAGAAGTTTTTCGTTTTCAGTTCGGAGAAGAAATGACTAAGGGGCTGGGCACGGGAATGAATTCAGAGTTGGCAAGAACGGCGGCTCTGTCAGAAAAAGAGAAAATAAAAAAACTTTTCCAAGGGTATGATTTTTGCATTTTGATATCTTCGCTTGGGGGCGGGGCGGGGTCAGGTGCTGCTCCTGTTTTTGCCAAAATAGCCAAAAATTCAGGAGCCCTTACTTTGGGCGTATTCACTCTGCCTTTTAAGTTTGAGGGGGAAAAAAAGCAGGAATTAGCCAGAGAATCCCTGCAAAAACTAAGACCGAACCTTTCAGCCATCTGCGTTTTGCCAAACGACAGAATTTTCCACATAATTGAAAAAAGCACGCCATTAAAAGAAGCCCTGTCTTTTGTCAACAAAAATCTGGCTGACTCATTGGAAGGTCTTATTGAAATGATTTATCTGCCAGGGTTAATCAACATTGACTTTGCCGATTTAAAAACGATTTTGCACGGCCAGGGTAAGACAGCTTATTTAAACAATGTTGAAATTCAGGGGGCAAACAGGGCTTTGGAGGCAGTAAAGCTGCTCTTGAACAACCCTATTTATCCATATAGCATAAAAGGGGCAAAGAGGGTTTTATTCAACATTACAGGCGACAAAGAACTTTCGCTTTCAGAGGTTTCTGAAATTTCAAGAATGATTTTTGAACAGGTTTTTTCTGAGGCAAAAATAATTTTTGGGGTATCCCATTCCGTTAATTCGCGGGATAAAATTAAGATATCGCTTTTGGCGACTGGCTGCACAGCAAAAATTTTTTCCAACTCCGAACACGCCTTTGGGCGGTCAAAGGATGAGAAGATCACTGAGTTCTTTGCGAACGGAACCGAGAAACCTAAAAAAATTATAAGGAAAAAGCAGAGAAAACCGAAACCAAAATTGAAACCAGAACCACCACCTGAACCACTGCCTCAACCCAAACCAAAGCCAAGACCAAAACCCAGAACTACGAAAGTTAAAGTTCAGGTGAAAGAAGAAAGGCCTGAAAATAAGGTTAGGAAAAACGCCCTGCAGGTTAAACAAGAGGTTAAAGAGCAGGAAAAAGAATTTTTGGAAAAAGAAAAAATTTGGGAGACACCTGCTTTCTTAAGAAAACAACAATGACTCAAGTAAGCAAAAAAATTTTAAAAGAAATTTATACACCAAGACCAGCTGATTCCAGGAAATACAACTTTGGTCTTTTAACAGTTATTGGCGGCTCTGATTTTTATTCCGGGTCACCAGCTCTCGCAGGCCTGGCTGCTTTTCGCGCAGGAGTTGATATGGTGAGAATTATAGCTCCAAAGAGAGCTGCAGATATTATTGCTTCTTTCAAGCCAGATTTAGCAGCTTACCCTTTGGAAGGGAGTCTGCTTGAAAGAAAGCATTTGGCAACTTTGATTTCAATGACAGAATCAGCAAAAGCGGTTTCCAACGGAAAAACTGCTGTTGTCATTGGTGGGGGAACAGGCCGCTCAGAAGAGACGCAAGAGGTAATTCGCGAGTTTCTATCCCAAGCTTCCTTGCCTATCGTCATTGACACAGACGCAATTCACGCTTTGGTAAAAAACCCTGAAATTGTTTCAGGAAAACCATTTCTCATTACGCCTCACACCTATGAGTTTTTTGTTTTGACAAAAAGGGAAATCTATAAATTGTCTGAAGAAGAAAAAATAAAGGCGGTGCAGGAGGAAGCAGCCAGATTCCAGACAACAATCTTATTAAAAGGGCCAACAGACATAATTTCTGACGGAAGAGAAGTTGCTTTGAATAGAACCGGAAATCCTTACCTCACTGTGGGCGGCACTGGCGACGCATTAGCTGGAATTTGCGGAGCTTTGCTAGCTCGCGGAATTACTCCATTTTTGGCAGCTCAAGCAGGAGCTTTTATTAACGGCTTGGCGGGCGAGAAAGCCAGCAAAAAACTTGGCGACTCAATGATGGCAACTGACCTAATTGAAACAATTCCAGAGGTTATTGCATAGTTTGGCGAGTGCTTCCCAGTACAAGCCCAGAATTTGTCCCGAGGTCAGACCTCGGTTTTTTTATTGACAGGAAATATTTTGAGGTGTACTCTAAGCCCATTGCACACTAAAAATATAATGGCTACCGCCAGCCATTCTCGTTGAGCTTGGGGACTGCGACAAGTCCTGCGATTCGCAGGACTACGGATGGTTTCTTTATAATTCTCGCAACAGCGAGCTCCTCGCCAACTGGAAGTTTGATTAGAAAAGGAGAAAAGGCAGTTTTTTAACAATTGAAAATCGGAGGGAAAACCATGGGTGTGGCGACTTCAGCCCGGCCCGACGCACTTATAGAGGTATTGATATGGATGAATTTTTTCTGCCTAATTATTTTTCTGGTTGCCAGAGCCCGTGGCAACCGTGTCAATATTTTACATCCTTTCTTAAGGTACGGCCTAGGTTTTTGGCTTGCTCCTTTGACGATTGCAGCCGTGTACATTTTAGGACAAGCCGGATACTCTGTTATTGCATTTTTTATCTCGTGGTTCACAGTTTTTATATACGCCTACTGGTTTTATGGCCACTGGCGCGGCCGGTGGCGGTAATAGTAGATTAGGGGGTGGGAGATTTTCCCACCCCGGTTCGTTTTTTTAGCCCTGTTTTTATGTTATATTTAAGAAATGGCAGGAGCTTCAAAAATTAAAAATATAAAAGGGCGTGAGGTTTTGGATTCCAGGGGCAAGAAAACAGTTGGGGTAGAGTTGACCACTGAGCTTGGAAAATTTTTGGCATCAGTGCCTTCTGGCACATCAAAGGGGAAATATGAAACCACAGAATTAAAAGCACAAAAAGCATTTAAAAATATAAATCAAGTTATTGCGCCGGTCATTCAGGGTAAATCTCCTGTAAATCAAAAAGAAATTGATGACAAACTTGACAAGAAATTAGGCGCTAACGCTACTTTAGCGGTTTCAGTGGCGGTATTGAGAGCCGGCGCCAAAGAAAAGAAAATTGCTCTCTGGAAATATATTTCTCATGTTGCGAAAACAAAATCAAAACTGCCGAAACCTGCTATTTTACTTGTTGAAGGAGGACTGCACGGGAAAAGCAAGCTGGATATTCAAGAATTTATGGTAATTCCTGAAGGAAAGTCCTTCAAGGAGCAATTTTCCACGGGGAAAAAGATTTACGAAAACCTGAAAAAAATTTTGAAAAATAAATTCGGCAAAAAGGGTGTAGTGATTGGTTTGGAGGGCGCTTTTACTCCGCCCTTGTCAGAACCGAGTAGGGTTTTGGATTTGATAATGACGGCTGGCAGAGGTTATAATATTAAAATTGGCTTGGATTGCGCTGCCTCTTATTTTAAAAAAGGAAAATATAACATTGACTTTTATCAAAGATTAGTCAGGGATTATCCCATTTTATTTTTAGAGGACCCGTTTGGCGAAGAAGATTGGCGAGCGTGGAGAGATTTAAACTTAAAGTTAAAAGTTAAAAGTTCAAAGTTGTTTATAGTTGGTGATGATTTAACTGTGACAAACCCGGAAAGGATTAAACAGGCATACAGCAAGAAGGCCTGCAACTCGGTTATTATTAAGCCGAATCAGATTGGTACAGTTTCAGAGACCATTGCGGCCTCATCATTGGCAAGGTCGTATGGCTGGAAAGTGATTGTTTCACACAGGTCTGGCGAAACAAAAGACGATTTTATTGCTGATTTGGCAGCAGGAATCGGTGCCGATTTTATAAAAGCCGGAGCGCCTTCACAGAAAGAGAGAATGGCAAAATATAACAGATTATTAAAAATAGAAGAAGAGATTCATTCGGTAATGAAATTTTAGGTCATTGATTGTCTAAATCCTAGCGAGATTTAGTAACTTGAGTTCTCGGCTTGCTGTCCACCTTCGGTACAAGTATGCCAGCAAGCCTGCGAAAGCTGTCTTAAAACTTGTTACACATTCCTTATGTCAAAAATATTTATTTTAATAATCGCAATTATCGTTACTGGTGCAGGAATTTTTTGGTTGCAGAAAGACAATATTAATAAGCTGATTTTTGGCGAACCACCAAAAGCCTGCACGCAAGAAGCCAAGCTCTGTCCCGATGGCTCCTCTGTCGGCCGCACCGGTCCGAATTGCGAGTTTGCGCTTTGCCCTTCCGTAGCTTTATGCGAAGGAGGGGCGTGTCCAAGTGCTTCCCTGAACCAAACTGTCTTAAACGAAGATGGAGATTTCTGGGGGTTTAACATGGGGGATAGTATTATCCTCTACTGGACCGATGTCCCCTCGAATGGTGTGAAGCTGGTTTTTTATCGTTCAAATTCAGCTAGCGGTCCGTGGACCAAAATAGGGGAGAGTCCCGTTTTTGGGCCTCAAAACTATGTTGATGGTGTTTCTGGAAACCAGGAATTATTTTATCGTGCTGATGTTCTAGCGAATTCTGGTTCCGTGATAAAATCCTATAGTATCCTTGAAATTCCTAAATATATTGACGAAAGCGGCAATACCGAAACCGACGTCTCGACTTGGAAAACCTACCGCAATGAGGAGTATGGATTTGAGGTTAGGTATCCGAGTGGCTGGTCAGCAAACGATTTTGGCAGCCCGATCCAATTTCAAGAAAAAGGAATTACGATCGTTTCCCTGACCCTCGGCGATCTATCGGTTATGGGAGTGACATACTGCGGCGCATACCCAGACGATGAGCGATGCGAGCGTCTTTTGAACGGAGTAATGATCGATTGGGGCACAGATACTCCCACTGCCCTTATTGCCAAGGACAGCGTGGGCTATTTTTTCACTCTGCATTCCACCGAGGGTGAAGAGAAAAATGTTTTCCGTAACTTTCTCTCCACCTTCAAATTTATCAAATAACATGCCAAAATTGATATTGTTGCGTCATCTCAAATCGCAGTGGAACAAAGAAAACAGATTTGCAGGTTGGACTGATGGGCCTTTGTCTAAAGAAGGAAAGAAAACAGCTAAAGAAATCGCCAAAAAATTATCCCAATTTAGAGTTGATAAAATTTACACTTCGCCGCTTTTTAGAAATTTGGATACAGTTGCCAGAATATTTGAACACACCAAAAAATACCCATTTTTTATTCACTTGGACGGCGGGAAAATGCAAAAGTGGGGAAACTACAGAGGCCCGAGCAAAGACAGCATCCTTGTCTATGTTTCAGAAAAATTAAACGAGAGGTACTACGGAAAGTTGCAAGGTGAAAACAGAGAAAACATAATGAAAAAATACGGCGGAGAAAAAGTCCGGGTCTGGCGGAGAGGTTATAATATTGCGCCACCGGCAGGGGAGAGTTTAAAGGATGTGGTGAAAAGGGTCATTCCCTTTTACAAAAAATTTATTGAAAAGGACTTAAAAAAAGGTAAAAATGTTTTAATCGTTGCCAGTCATAATTCTTTAAGGGCCATAGTCAAACATGTTGAAAAAATTTCTGACAATGATATTATTAACCTAGAAATACCTTACGCCGGCATAAAAATATATGAAAAAAGTTCGCATTTTTAGTACGCCTTCCTGCGTTTACTGCTATACTTTGAAAAAGTTCCTGGGGGAGCATAATGTTGCTTTTGAAGAAATTGACGTTTCAAAAGATGCAATCGCAGCTCAAGAGATGATTCAAAAGTCGGGTCAAATGGGAGTGCCGGTGGTGGAGATAGAGGGTCAAATCGTGGTAGGTTTTTACAAAGATAAAATTTCTCAATTGCTAAATATACATGATTAAGGTAGCCATTAACGGTTTTGGCCGCATTGGCAGGCCGACATTTAGGAGAATTGTTGACAGCCATCCTGATATAGACGTGGTGGCTATTAATGATTTGACAGACCCTCAGACCCTGGCCCATTTGCTAAGATACGATTCTGTTTATGGGATTTACAAAAAATCAGTGAAGTTCAAAGATAACTCCCTTTTGGTTGACGGAACAAGCCAAGGAGAGCAAGTAGCAATTTTCGCTGAAAAATACCCTGAAAAGCTGCCTTGGAAGGAACTGGGAGTCGACGTTGTTCTGGAATGCTCTGGTGTTTTTACCGACTATGAAGGCGCGCAAAAACATTTAACAGCAGGGGCCAAAAAAGTGATAATTTCAGCGCCTTGCAAATCAAAAGATGTGCCTAGCTTTGTTTTGGGAGTTAATGCGGAAAAATATAATGAAAAAAAAGACGATGTTGTTTCTATGGTTTCTTGCACGACCAATTGTCTGGCTCCAATGGCCAAGGTTTTGCAGGATAATTTCGGAATAGTTAAGGGCTTTATGAGCACAATACATTCTTACACCAATGACCAGAGAATTTTGGATTTGCCACACGAGGATTTAAGAAGAGCAAGGGCCGCCGCCTTAAATATTATTCCGACTACTACGGGAGCAGCCAAAGCCATTGGAAAAGTGATTCCTGAGTTGGAAGGCAGAATGGACGGAATTGCTTTTCGCGTGCCAACGCCGACCGTCTCTATTTTGGATTTATTTTGCCAGGTGAAAAAACCTGCTACCGCCAAAGACATAAACTATGTCTTCAAAAAGGCCTCGCAAAAAAAAGAACTGAAGGGAATTTTGGGCATTGAAGACGCTCCTTTGGTTTCATCTGACTACATTGGCAATCCTTATTCCGCGATTATTGATGTAGGCCTCACCATGGCAATAGATGACCTTGTTAAAGTGGTTGGCTGGTATGACAACGAATGGGGGTATGCGTGCAGGTTGGCTGAGTTTGCGGAATTTGTGGGCAAAAAACTTTAAGAATAGAAAGTGCCAGGTATTTTGTGAGCTGAGGTTTGTCTCAGCCTTTTATTTTAGTATAATATAATAATACTATGCTAAAGAAGGGCGAATTATACTATCCGACAAAAGAGTTGCAAAAATGGGCTTGGCTGAAAGATAAAAAAATATATAAAAAAGCCGCCAAAGATCCGGTCTTGTTTTGGGAAAAGCTGGCCCGGCAGCTTTTTTGGCGGAAAAAATGGGAAAAGACATTTGAACACAAACCCCCTTATTTCAAATGGTTTTTAGGGGGCAAACTGAATATCGCTGAAAATATTTTTGAGAAAAACTTTCTTGGCTGGGAAAAAATTAAAAATAAGACTGCTTTAATCTGGGAACCCGAGCCAATTGAGGAAAAATCAAGAGAACTAACTTACGGAGAACTGTTCTCAGCTGTTTGTAAACTTGCCAATGCTCTTAAAAAATTGGGAGTGGCAAAAGGCGATAGAGTCGGGATTTATCTGCCCATGATTCCAGAGGTGGTTGTTTCTATGCTGGCTTTGGCAAGAATCGGGGCTGTGCACTCTGTGGTTTTTTCAGCTTTTTCACCGCATTCTTTACAGGTGCGCTTAAAAGATACCGAGGCAAAACTTTTGATAACCGCTGACGGTTATTATCGCAGGGGCAAAATCATCAACCTAAAAGAAAATGCTGATGAAGGCGTTCTTGACACAAGAGTTGAAAAAGTGATTGTGGTAAAAAGAGCAGGCAAGGAAATTCCGTGGGCAAATAACAGGGACTTATGGTGGCACGATTTGGTAAATGTTGAGCAAAGTTCATCGGAGCCCGAAATAATGGACTCAGAAGACCTGTTTTTTGTGCTGTACACTTCGGGGTCCACAGGAAAACCAAAAGGAGTGACGCATACTTTGGGCGGCTACATGGTGCAGGCATATTGGACAGGGAAGTGGATATTTGATTTTCACGAGAACTCAATTTTTTGGTGCACTTCAGACCCTGGCTGGATAACCGGGCACACTTATACAATTTACTCGCCCTTGCTTAATGGCATTACAACTTTGATGTTTGAAGGAGCTCCTGACTGGCCAGGTCCTGACCGATGGGCTGAGATTATTGAAAAAAACAAAGTTACAATTTTTTATACGGCTCCCACCGCCATCAGAATGTTTGAAAAATTGAACGGCAGGATTTCAGAAAAATACGATTTTGAGACATTACGAGTTTTGGGCTCAGTGGGGGAGCCAATTGATGAAGACGCCTGGCATTGGTATTTCAGAAATGTCGGCAAAGAGAAAATTCCAATTGTTGACACCTGGTGGCAGACAGAAACAGGCGGAATTTTGATTACTTCTCTGCCTGGAATCGGACCTTTTAAGCCTGCTTTTAGTGGTATTCCTTTCCCTGGCGTTCGGGTTGAGATTCGCGATGGAAATTTGGTGATTCTACCTCCCTTTGCGCCGGGAATGCTCAGAGGAATTTACAAAGACCCTGAAAAATACGAAAAGACATACTGGGGACAATACGGAAACGAAATTTATTTCACTTCTGATTCTGCTTTTTTTGACAAAAACGGTTTGATTAGAATTGTCGGCAGAGTTGACGATGTCATAAAAGTTGCGGGGCATCGACTGACCACTGGCGAAGTGGAGGCAGCAGTCAATCTGCATCCCAATATCACTGAGTGCGCCGTGATTGGAATTCCTGACGATGTAAAGGGAGAGGTACCATTGGTCTTTATTGTTTCCAAGGAAAAGCGGGAAGAACTAAAAGCAGAAGTTGTGCAACAAATAAGAAATGAAATAGGCCCCACAGCCCTGCCAAAAGAAATTTATCTGGTGGATGATTTGCCAAAAACAAGGTCTGGAAAAATTATGAGGAGAATTTTGAAAAAACTTTTTACCGACGAAGAGTTAGGCGATTTATCTACTTTAGCTAACCCAGAAAGCGTAGAGAAAATTAAAGAAGAAGTTCAAAAAGGGCAGAAAGGGTTTATAATTTTTTTCTTGAATTTCCTTTTTATTGCTGCCGGCATAACTGTCTTGATAATCAGCCTTTTTGGGGGCGCCGACACATTATTGCAGGTTATGGGAATCTTCAAAAGATGAAAATAAAAAAAAAGTACATACTTTTTTTCAAAGAAATATCCAGAAGAGATGTTAATCTTGTGGGAGGGAAAAACGCCTCGTTGGGAGAAATGCTCAGGGCGCTTTCAAAAAAAGGAGTGCTTATTCCCGATGGTTTTGCCTTAACTACTAGGGCTTATTGGCGTTTTTTAAAATTTAATGAAATTGACAGGAAATTGAAAGAAATTTTTTCTGGATTTGACCCAAAAAGCATAAAAAGCTTGCAAGAAACGGGAAAAGCGGCCAGAGAAGTTGTTTTGAGCTCTGAGCTTCCCGACGATTTAAAAAAAGAGGTAATGAAGGCCTATGAAAGTTTATCTAAGAGATATGATGTAGAGAATGTGGATGTGGCAGTCAGGTCCTCAGGAGTTGCTGAGGATGCACCGACAATGTCTTTTGCCGGGCAATTTGAAAGTTTTTTGAACGTTTCAGAAGAAAAGGGCTTACTGGAAGCAATTAAAAAATGCTTGGCATCGGCTTTTGCAGACAGAGTTATTGCTTACCGGGAAGAAAAAAAAGTTAAGCATTTGAAGTTTGCGCTGTCTGTCGGAGTTCAAAAAATGGTTAGGAGTGACCTGCATGGTTCAGCAGGAGTAATGTTCACTCTGGACACTGAAACCGGCTTTCCCAACGTGGTTTTAATTAATTCCGTTTTCGGCATAGGCGAACAAATAGTCAAAGGCCGTATTACGCCTGACGAGTTTTACTTTTTCAAACCCACAGGAGCGATTATTGTCAAAAATTTAAGCCCCAACTGGAAAAAGTTTTCTTTGGCAGACGAGGAAATTTTAAAGTTAGCTAAGTGGGCTCAGCTAATTGAAGAGCACTACAAGTCCCCGCAAGATATTGAATGGGCAAAAGACGGCAAAACAGGGGAGTTGTTTATTGTTCAGTCAAGGCCGGAAACAGTGCATGCCGTCAAATCAGAAAATCTCTATGAAGAGTATCAACTGAAAACCGAAAAAAAGCCGATTTTAACCGGCATTGCAGTTGGCAGCAAAATAGGGCAGGGGAGAGTCAGGATAATTTCCGACGTCTCAAAAATTTCTCAATTTCAAAAAGGAGAAGTCTTGGTTACAAAAATGACAGACCCTGACTGGGTTTCTATTTTTCCTCTGGCTTCAGCCATTGTCACTGACGAAGGAGGAAAAACTTCGCATGCAGCCATAGTCAGTCGCGAGTTGGGTTTGCCCTGTATTGTGGGAGCAAAGACAGCCACAAAACTTTTTAAAAATGGTCAGGAAGTGACGGTTGACTGCACGCAGGGCTCTGAAGGAAGAATATTTTTTGGCAAAATACCTTTTAGAGTCAAGCAATACGATTTGAAAAAACTGCCGAAAACAAAAACAAAAATAATGGTCAATATCGGCGCTCCAGAAATTGCCTTTAAAACATCTTTTTTGCCCCAACAAGGAGTGGGTTTGGCAAGGCAGGAATTTATTATTGCCGAGAAAATCAGAATTCACCCCTTGGCTCTTTACCACTTTAAAAAACTAAAAAATAAAAAAGTTAAAAATCAGATTGCAATATTAACAGTTGAGCATAAAGACAAGAGAGAATATTTTATTAAAGAGTTGGCAGAAGGCATTGCTAAGATAGCAGCTGCTTTTTGGCCCAAACCGGTTATTGTGCGACTTTCCGACTTAAAGAGCAATGAATACCGGACTTTAATTGGGGGGGAATTGTTCGAACCAGAAGAAGCAAATCCCATGCTTGGCTGGAGAGGAGCTTCAAGATACTACGACCCGAAATTTAAACCAGCTTTTAAAATGGAGATTCAGGCCATTAAAAGAGCGAGAGAAGTTTTCGGCTTGAAGAACATAAAAGTAATGGTGCCGTTTTGCAGAACTCCAGAGGAAGGTAAAATTGTGCTGAAATTAATGAAAGAATACGGCTTACAAAAAGGCAAAGATGGCTTGGAAGTTTATGTAATGGCTGAAATTCCCTCAAACGTTTTTTTGGCTGAAAAATTTTTGGATATTTTTGACGGAATGAGCATTGGCTCAAACGACTTAGCGCAACTGGTTTTGGGCCTGGACAGGGATTCAGCTTTGGTGGCAGGGATAGGAGATGAAAGAAATGAGGCCGTAAAAGAAATGATAGCCCAAGTGATTAAGGCCTGTAAAAAAAGAAAAAAATATTCCGGCATCTGCGGCCAGGCGCCTTCTGACTATCCGGAATTTGCCGAGTTTTTGGTAAAACAGGGCATTGACTCCATTTCACTAAACTCCGACACTGTCATCAAAACCACTTTACATATTGCCAAACTAAATAAAAACAAGTAAAATAAAGATACGAGTATGGAGAACAAAAATGATAAAATTATTGTTTTTGTGGAGATTCCCAAAGGGTCCTTTCAGAAATACGAGTTTGACGAGGAGTTGGGCGGCATAAAGCTGGACAGAACCAGTTATGGACCAACGTATTTTCCTTTTGAGTACGGGTTTATTAAAGACACCTTGGGGCAGGACGGCGACCCCTTGGACTGCGTTTTAATTTCAAGTTTCCCGACTTTTCCCGGATGTTATGTATCTGCCCGAGTTATCGGAGTTTTAGAAATGGAAGACGAAGGAGGCATTGACCATAAAATTTTTGCTTTACCCGATGAAAAAGTTGACCCGAGAGTGGCTCATATAAAAGAGCTTGGAGACCTTCCCGAGCATACGAAAAAAGAAATTAGGGAGTTTTTTGAAAACTATAAGAACCTGGAGCCGGGCAAGTGGGTAAAGGTAAAAGAGTTTAAGGGCAAAAAAGAAGCCGAAAAGTTAATTGAAGAAGCTAAAAAAAGGTTGGAAAATAAAAAGTAATAATTTATAAAAATTATGGCAAAAATCACTTTAAGTATTATCAAAGCCGACATCGGCTCAATCGGCGGGCATATAAAGCCCTCTGAAAAACTTTTGGAAACGGTTCAAAAATACATCAAAGAAAAAGGCAAAAAACTTTTCATTGATTCTTACATTGGTTTCACGGGTGACGACATCGCCATTTTAACAACACACCAAAGAGGAGTAGGGGATTCTGAAGTTCACAAAGTGTGCTTTGACGCTTTTATGGCAGGCACCAAGGTTGCCAGAGAGCAGGGGCTTTATGCTGCAGGACAGGACTTATTGGTGATGGCTTTTTCTGGCAACGTGAAAGGCATGGGCCCCCAGGTTGCAGAAATGGAGTTTGAAGAAAGACCAGCTGAGCCATTTTTGATGTTTGCCGCTGACAAAACGGAACCCGGCGCTTACAACCTGCCTTTGTATTTAGGATTTGCCGATCCCTTTCATTCAAGCGGTCTTATTTTGTCCCCGCAGATTAAAAAGGGTTTTAAGTTTGTTATTATGGATGTGTCGCAGACCGAAGCTGACAGAGTTATTGAGTTGAACACCCCGGAAGATATTTACGACATTGCGGTTTTGCTGCGAGATACGGGGAGATTTGTTGTAGAATCAATCTGGTCAAGAGCTACCGGAGAGCAAGCGGCCTCGGTTTCAACCACAAGGTTGCACAACATTGCAGGCAAATATACTGGAAAAGACGACCCGGTAATGTTGGTAAGGTCGCAAAAAGATTTTCCTTCAACGGGCGAAGTTTTATCTCCTTATACCATTGCCCATTTTGTGGCAGGCGACTGCAGAGGGTCTCATAATGTATCTTTGATGCCGGTGAAAAAAAATTCCACCATTTCTTTTTTTGACGGCCCGGCCATTGTTTCCTGCCTGGCTTTTTCAATGCAAAAAGGAATTTTAACGGAACCCGCAGATTGTTTTGACCATCCTTACTGGGATTACGTAAGGAACAAGTCAGCTCAAAAGACAGAGGAAATGAGAAAACAAGGTTTTGTCGGCCCTGCCATGTTGCCAATGACTGAATTGGAATACACCGGAGTTACGGAAACGTTAAGAGAATTGGAACAACGATTTAAAAGCAGAAAAAAGTAAGCGGAGCTTACCTTTTGATCGCATGTTGTCTCTCTCTGCCAAAATTCGCAAAGACCTCGGTAAAAAAGTGAAAGCCCTTCGCAAGAAGGGCATTTTACCCGGTGTTTTGTACGGACCAAAAATAAAGTCCTTGTCTTTAGAACTTGATTTAAAGAAATTTGAGATGATTTACAAGGAAGCAGGTGAGAGCTCTTTGGTCGCTTTGGAAACAGACGGCAAAAAGTTTTTGGTCTTAATACACGACGTTGAAAGAGATCCAATTGAAGATAAACCAATTCATGTTGACTTTTATCAGCCGGATTTAGAAAAAGAAGTGGAGGCAAGAGTTCCAATAATTTTTGAAGGAGAAGCACCTGCCATAAAGGATTTGGGAGGAACTTTGGTGAAAAATATTTCTGAAGCGGAGGTAAAAGCCCTTCCCCAAAAACTTCCAAAAGAAATAAAAGTTGACGTTGGGGGGCTCAAAACTTTTGAAGACCATATTTTAATCAAGGACTTGGTGTTATCTGGAGGCGTGAAAATTCTAAAAGAACCAGATGAGGTTGTCGCTTATGTGGCTGAGCCCGCAAAAGTGGAAGAGGAACTTGAAAAACCTATTGAAGAAAAAGTTGAGGAAGTTGAAAAAGTGGAAAAACCGGAAAAAAAAGAAGTGGTAGAAGAAACTCAGTAGAAACCTATAGAAACTAATAGAAATTAACAATGAGTTTCTACAAATTTCGCGGAGCAAATTTCTATAAATTTCTAATCCCCACCCTTATTTTACTCTTTTTGCTGCAGTCATTTGTGGTTTTTGCGCAATTGAGTCCTGAGCAAGAGAGGGCGCAACTGGAGCAAGAATTAAAAGAATTGGAAGAGAGAATTGCCCAATTTGACAAAGATATCACTAGGACAGAGCAGGAAAAAAGGACTCTGCAGAACCAGATTGCATCAATAAGGTCGCGCATCAGCCAGTTGGACTTGCAAATTAAAAGAAGCAGCATAATAATTCAGGACTTGGGCCTGCAAATTCAGGATACCGAGGGCTCAATTGAATCCACAACTCTAAACATCGAGGATGAAAGACAAAAATTATCCCAGGTTTTAAAAACTATTTATGAAGAGGACCAAAAATCGCTTCTCGAAGTTTTACTCACCGAAAGATCCCTTTCCGTTTTTTTTGACAATTTAATGGCCTTGGAGACATTGAATCAAAGAAACCACGAGCTTTTGCAAGACATCAAAGGGCTGAAGCTGAATTTGGAGGAGCAAAAAGAAAAGTTAGACACAGAAAAGGAAAGTTTGACAAGACAGGTTAAAGCTCAAACCCTGCAAAAACAGGAGACAGAAGCAGCGAGGAAGGAGCAAGAGCGATTGTTAAAAATGACAGAAGTCCAGTATCAACAATATGTTCAGCAAAAAAAACTGACCGAGCAGAAAGCTGCTGAAATAAGGGCAAGGTTGTTCCAGTTAGCAGGCATTCCAGACGTTGAAGCCCCAACTTTTGGCGAGGCACTGCAAATGGCGCAATGGGTTCAACAAAAAACTGGGGTCAGGCCTGCCTTTCTTTTATCAATAATCACCCAAGAGTCGGCGCTTGCGAGGAATGTAGGGCAGTGTTATATTGCAGATACGACTAGCGGCGCTTCGGTTGACATCAACAATGGAAGAAGGTTTTCAAATGGCATTCATCGGACAAGAGATTTGCCTAAATTTTTGCAGATTACCCAGGAGGTTGGCAGAGATCCTCTAAAAACTCCGGTATCGTGCCCTCTTAGTTATGGTTACGGAGGAGCCATGGGACCGGCACAATTTATACCTTCTACTTGGTTGTTAATTAAAAATCAGGTATCCTCAATTTTAGGACAAGTTCCTAATCCTTGGAGTATTAGAGATTCCTTTTTGTCGGCAGGAGTATTATTAAAAGAAAACGGAGCCTCTGCCAGCGAATTAAAGGCGGCGGCAAGATATTTTGGAGCGGCCGGACTGGGATACGAAAGTGCAGTAATGCGGCGTGCTACTTGTTTGGAAACCTTCATTAGCCAGGGCACCTTGTCAGCTCAATGCGAAAGATTAGTGTTCGCCCCCCAGTAATGCTTCAATGATTGGTTCCAGTTTGCCTTCCATAATTTGTTCAATGTTGTGGAAGCTTTTTTTAATGCGGTGGTCGGTTATTCTGTCTTGAGGGAAGTTATAAGTTCTTATTTTTTCAGCTCTTTTTGCTTTGCCTATTTGAGCTTTTCTTTTTCCTGAAATTTTTTGTTCTTGGGCAACTTCCTTTTGTTCCAAAAGACGGGCTTCCAAAATAGACATTGCGTTTTCTTTGTTTTGCTGCAAACTCCTTTCCGTTTGGGAAGTTACAACGAGTCCTGTTGGCAAATGAGTTATTCTTACAGCTGTCATTCTCTTGTTGACATATTGGCCGCCTGGCCCCGAGGACTTGTAAGTGTCAGTTTTCAAGTCAGCAGGATTTATTGTTATCTTTCCTTTTTTTGGTTTTGGCAAAACCGCGATAGAAACGGTTGACGTGTGGACCCTGCCTATTTTTTCGGTGGCAGGGATTCTTTGAACCCTGTGAACGCCTGCCTCATTTTTGATTTTGAGAAAAACACCTTCGCCTGAAATTTCAAAGACAACTTCCTTGAAGCCGCCAAGTTCGCTTTTTCTTGAGTCCAAAACCCTCTGTTTCCAATCCTGTGCCTGCGCGTATTTTGAGTACATTCTAAAAAGGTCTGCTGCAAAAAGCGAGGCCTCTTGGCCGCCTGTTCCAGCCCGAATCTCTACAATTGAGGAACCAAAATTTTCCGCTTCTCGGGGGCTGCTTTCTCCGTTCAAGATTGCGTCCAGTTCTTTCTCCAAATTTTTTTCCCTTTCTTGGAACAGCCCTATTTCTGCTTCGGCTAAGGAAACAAGTTCTGGCTCCTCTTTTGCGGCAATTATTGCTTTGTTTTCTTCAAGTTTATTTTTTAAGTCCTGCAGCTCTTTTTCTTTTTCAATTATTTTTTCCAAATACGTCTTTCTTTTGGAAAGCTCTTCAAATACGCGAGCTTTAGCGAAGCGTGAAGATGAATCTTTAGATTCATCGCCTTTTTCCCAATCAGAAATAAGCTCAGGCGAGCTGAGCTTTTGCAGAATCTCCTCGTATTCTTTTTCAACGTCTTTTGCGCTTGACATGTTCCGCTTTTTTGGCAAGGCGTTTTCTGAATTTTTCCACTCTTCCCATTGTGTCAACCATTTTCTCCTTTCCGGTATAAAAGGGGTGGCAGCTGGAACAAATCTCAATTTCCATAAATTCTCTGGTTGAACCAACGGTAAATGTGTTTCCGCAAGCGCATTGAACCCGGGCTTCTGGATAATATTTGGGGTGGATATCTTTCTTCATGTCTTTAATATACCAAAAACCAAAAAGTCTCGCAATAGAGTGCACTGGATGAGGACATAGGTAACACTTTTACCTTTAACTTCCCTATTTTAGTCTGCTTATTCAGAACCTGTTTTGGTCAGATAATTAAATGATTTGCCACTTGGCTTTCATAACTTAACTTTTCACAACTTAAAACATAACTTAAAAATGAGAAAATAAGCAATACATTTAATTTAGCCATCGCATTTTTATATGTAAGGTAAAATATTTTTATTTTTGATTTTTGAGGTAATTAAGAGATAATAACTTTGCTCTTCAAATTCGCTTTTTTATTGGGATAACAGTCCTGGGGTGCCAGAGGCTCCTTACGCTTTCGTCAAAAGGGTTTAACCGCAAAAAACGAAAAGGTTGTTTTATTTTGTTTGATATGGTATATCTAAAAATATGGTAAAAGAAAAAAAAGAGGATTTCAAGATTGATACCGAAGAAATGGCTAAAGCCGGCCTTCATTTTGGGCACAGAACTTCCATAGTCCACCCTAAAATGATGCCTTATTTATACGGAGTCAGAAACAACATTAACCTTATTGATTTGGAAAAAACCAAGGGAAAATTGGCAGAAGCCCTTAAATTTATTCAGCAGCTCATTTCAGAAAATAAAGTTTTGTTAATGGTCGGAACAAAAGTTCAAGTAAAGGATTTGGTGAAAGAAATGGCAAAAGAATGCGGCTTGCCCTATATTACCGAGAGATGGCTTGGCGGCACTTTTACAAATTTTGACGTAATTAGGAAAAGAGTTGACTATTATAAAGAGTTGGAGAGAAAAAAAGCAGAAGGCGAGCTGGAAAAATACACCAAAAAAGAAAGAGCCAATATTGACCAGGAGATTAAGGATTTGGAAACAAAGTTTGGCGGCATCAAAGATTTGGGAAAGCTGCCAGACGCTATTTTTATTTTAGATATGAAAAAAGACAGCTTGGCAGTGAAAGAAGCCAGAGAAAAAGGGGTAAAGATGATTGGGGTTTCAGACACAAACATTGACCCGACTTTGGCCGACTACCCGATTCCGGCTAACGATGACGCCATAAGTTCCGTGAAATATATATTAGACAAGGTAAAGGAGGCGATAAAATTATGCCAGAAAAAGAGTTAAATCAAGGAATAATTGAATCGTACATCCACTCAAACAAGAGAATCGGTGTTTTGGTGGAGCTGAGATGTGAGACCGATTTTGTGGCAAAAACAGAAGAGTTTAAAGCCCTGGCTCATGAATTGTGCCTGCAAGTTGCCGCAATGAATCCAAAAAAATCAGAACTCTTGCGCCAGCCCTGGATTAAAGACGAATCAAAAAGGATAAAGGACTTGGTTGATGAATACATTGTTAAGCTTGGCGAAAGCATAATAGTAAAAAGATTCACAAGATATGGGTTTTGAAATCGCAGCTTTAATCATCTTATTAATAGGCCTTATAGGAATGGGCGTAATTATTTACCGCAAGATTCCGGTCTTGGCTGAGTTGCCGGAAACATCTGCGCAAGCAAAAGAGAATTTATTGGTGCGGCTAAAAAATAAAGTTTTCAATATTTCCTTTGTCAAAAATTTTTCCTTTGCATTGTTTTTACAAAAAATCCTATCCAAAATAAGGATTTTGACTCTGAGAACAGAAAGCAAGACAGCTGACTGGCTGCAGAAATTGAGAGAAAAATCGCAAAAGAAAAAGAACTTTGATAATGACAACTATTGGCAGGAACTAAAAAACTCAACGGCCGAGCCTCGTGAAAGCAAGGCGCGGCGGGAGATGAATACGAAGTATTCAGCGACCAACCAGGAAAACAAAAAAGGAAAGCGGGGGCCGGGGGATTACATGCCTGAGTAGCTCAATGGCAGAGCAACGGTTTTGTAAACCGTAGGTTGGTGGTTCGAGCCCACTCTCAGGCTCAAGCTCAACGAAGTTTAGCGCAGAGCGTAAGATGAGATTTATCTCGGCGCAGGCTTTAACAAATTTTTAACGAAGATATTGGCTTCACAAAAAGCAATGTGTAAATCGTAAAAAGGATGGAGTTTTCAACCACCAAGCCAGATCCCTTCCGCATTCTTGCTTCGACGAAAAGAGTGTTGGAGGAGGCGAAATTTGTATCTCTCAACACGAAAGCAGTAAATGAAAATGTCCAGCGGATAGATGAGTATCTTAAAGAGCGCGAAGATTTTCCTGACCACGGCCATCGGCTGACCGGTAACTTTGAAACTGACGTGCAGCTCATTTTCTTTGAGAGCGCGATGGGTTTTTGCTTTTGGGCAAAACCCGGCGAGCCAAAGTGGGGCATTGAGATGCCAGACGGAGAGAAAGTTGACGGTTGGTATGGCGTGGCAGCTTCTTTCAAGCGCGCGCATGACGAAGGGGTGCCTGTTGCGGAAGCTGACTTTTTGGCAACACTCAAGAGAGAAGACGTTCGGAATATATTTCGCACGGCTACGGGCGCTGAAATTCCTCTTTTAGATGAACGCGTTGCCATTTTGAGAGAAAACTCGCGGATTCTCAACGATAACTTTAAAGGCAAAGCAGCGCGCCTTTTGGAAGTTGCCGATTACGACGTGGTTAAGCTTTTCCATCTACTCTTGCAGTATTTCCCCTCCTATAGAGACATTGCGACATACAATGGGACAGAAGTAGTGTTCCTAAAAATAGCCCACCTCCTTGCCCTTGACATAGAATATAGGTTGACTCCCAGTTCCAAGCGCCCTTTCCTGAAGAACTTTGAACAACTTTGCGTATTTGCGGACTACAAACTACCGCAGATTCTGCGGATGTTCGGCGTGCTGGAATATGAACAGTCTCTTGCTGGCACGGTTGATTCCTTCGAGGTTATTCCTGCAGGAAGTCCACAGGAAGTGGAGATGCGAGCTGGCGCCATATGGGGCGTAGAGTTGTTTCGTCAACAGCTTCCAGAGTATTCTTCCGTGCAAATAGGCCACGTCATATGGCTTATGAGTCAGGATAAAGACCTGCAGGCTAAGATTAAGCCCTATCACCGCACATACACTACCTTCTATTAAATACACTATTAGTACTTTAATTTAAAAGTATGAAAATAATTTTGGGTTCTCAATCAAAGTGGAGAAAAGATATTTTAGAGAGAATGGGATACAAGTTTGAAGTTATGGCGGCCAACATTGATGAAAAAGCAATTCGCTTTGACAATCCCGAGAAATTGGCTCTGGCTTTGGCTCATGCCAAGGCTGACGCGCTTTTGCCAAAAATTCAGGAAAGCGCTATTTTAATTACTTCAGACCAGGTTGATGTGTGCAACGGCCAAATTAGGGAGAAACCAGAAAATGCACAACAGGCCAAGGAATTTTTGCGCAGTTATAATAAATATCCGGTGGAAACCGTAACGGCAGTGGTGGCGGTTAATACCGCCAACCAAAAAAGAAAAGAAGGTCTGGACATTGCTAAGGCCTATTTCAAACCTATGACAGAGGAAAAAATTGAGGAGTT
>CAYJRW010000007.1:0-22431 GCA_964372865.1 uncultured Candidatus Saccharibacteria bacterium
TCAGTACGTCGTGAGACAGTACGGTCCCTATCTACCGCAGGCGTTGAACCTTGAGGGGAGTCGCTCTTAGTACGAGAGGACCGGAGTGAACTAACCTCTGGTGTACCAGCTGTTCCGCCAGGAGCATTGCTGGGTAGCTATGTTGGGAAAGGATAAGAGCTGAAAGCATCTAAGCTCGAAGCCAACCCCAAGATTAAGGTTTATAGATTCCTCAGAGATGATGAGGTTGATAGGCTGCACTTGCAAGTGGAGTAATCCATTAAGAGGAGCAGTACTAATAAATCTACGCAATTAAAATTGGCTAGCAATTAATGACCGCAACCGATGCTTCGCATCGGATATAAAAGTGGGGATTATACTGAGGTTGTTCCACTCCTTCCCATTTCGAACAGGATAGTGAAATGCCTCAAGGCCGATGATATTGCTTCGGCGAGAAAGTAGGTAGTCCCCACTTTTGTATTTTACGGTAGGTAGCCCTGTCCCGTAGCGAGCTTTGCTCTGCTACGGGGTGCCACCAAAGCGTCTTTTCTGTTTTTCTAAATTTCAGTATAATAAAAGAATGCGGCTTACTCTGAATAACAAAGTAATCATACTCATCTTTGTCGGCGTTTTGGTTATTATCCTTTTGAATTTTTATCAAAGCCATGTTCGAAACTTCTTCTATTTAATTTCCTCACCAGTTCAGAAAAATCTCTGGATTTCAGGGCAGGGCACAGCTAACTTTTTGCAGGCGATTATCCACTCCAAAAAAATTCAGGAGGAAAACGCAGAACTCCGCCTTCTAATTCAGGAGCTACTGGCAAAAACGGCAAATTTATCTGAGGTGCAAGAAGAAAACAAAGTTTTAAAGGAAGCGCTTAAAGTAGGCTTAGAGAAGGAGTTCAAATTAATTTTAGGGCAGGTTACCGGAAAAAACATTTCTGAAGATACTTTGATAATCAACAAAGGCGCAAAAGAGGGAGTCAATAGCAATATGCCTGTTATCACCCAGCAAAAAATTTTAGTTGGCAAGATTGAAGAGGTTTATGAGAATTTCTCAAGAGTGCAGATTATTTCCAACAAAAAATCGTCCTTTGACGGCAGAATTTTAGGAAGAGAGCTTCAAGGTTTACTTAAAGGCGGAGGAAATTTTAAAATCAGCTTTGATTTAGTGCCGCAGTATGAAGAAGTTAAAGAAGGCGAGCTTATAACGACTACAGCCCTTGGCGGCATTTTTCCTGCAGGGCTCTTGGCCGGTCCCGTTAAATCAGTCAAAAAGTCCGACATTGAACCCTTCCAACAAATAGAAATCCAACCCGCTTTTGACATCACCCGACTGGATTACTTATTTATCATCAGGGAATTTTAATGAAGAAAATATTACTTACCATTTTATCTTTCTATATTTTAGTTTTGATGCAGACGAGTTTTTTGGTTCATTTCAGGTTGTGGGGTTACGTGCCGAATCTCATTTTGATTGTTGTTATTTTGCTGAGTATTTTTAATTTCCACGTTAAATTGGGAGTTGGAGCAGCTTTCGCCGGCGGGTTTTTTTTGGACATCTTTTCTAGCCACTTTATCGGGTTCTGGATTTTAATTTTGCTGGCAGTAGCTCTATTTATAAAATTAGTTATCCAAAGATATGTTAGAATTCCACTTATCCAAAGCACTTAATAACAGGAAAGTAAAAACCAGATTTGCAGAGGATATTGAGCCACAGGAGGTTCTTTTGGATTCTTTGGCAAAAAAGAAGGAAGAAGAGCTGGGTATCCCTGAAATGAAATTTGAAAAGCCTCTTTCAAGAAACGTTTTGATAGGTTTTTTGACAGCCAGCTTTATTTTGCTGGGATTGCTTTTTTTCAAGAGTTTTCAGCTTCAAATTATTGAAGGAAAAGATTATTCCATGCTTTCAGAAAGAAATAAATTCACTTTTCAGAAAATAGCTGCAGAACGTGGCGTGATTTACGACACCAAAGGCCGCCAGCTTGTTTGGAACAAGCCATCTTTTGATTTGGTTTTGGATAAAACAAATTTATCTGAAAACTCCTTGAAAGAGGTTGCTGATATTTTACAAGTAAACTTTCAAGAGCTTAAAAACTTAGTTGATGAAAGTGATGTTCAGGAACTATTAATTGCCAGGGATATTCAGCTTCCGATATTGATTATTCTTGAAGCGAGAATGGGCGATTTACCCGGCTTCAGAATCCAAAACAACACCGTTAGGGACTACAGGGCCGGCACGGCTTTTTCCCACATTATCGGTTATACCGGAAAAATCAACAGAGAAGAATTTGCCGAGAACCCTGATTTTTACACAATTTTTGACTGGGTCGGCAGAACAGGCATTGAACGATTTGATGAAGAAGTTCTAAGGAAGAATCCGGGAAAAGTCCGCGTGGAAAGAGATGCTCTCGGAAATTTAATTTCGCAAGACGTGGTTTCTTTGCCTGAATCTGGCAACAGTCTGGTTTTGTGGCTGGACTCTGAGCTGCAAGAGAAAATTAGAGAAGAACTGGAAAAGAAGATTTTAGAGCTGGGAGCAAAAGGGGGAGTCGGAGTGGCTTTGGACCCCAAAACTGGCGGAGTGCTGGCTATGGTTTCTCTGCCTGATTTTGACAATAATTTGTTTCAGCAGAGTTCTGAAGAATTGTCGCCGCTTTTGCAAGATTCAAGACAGCCCTTGTTTAATCGCGCAATTTCTGGAAAATATCTGACCGGCTCCACCATAAAGCCCTTGATTGCTGCCTCGGCTCTTGAAGAACAAATAATCTCGCCTCAAAAGCAGATTTACAGTTCAGGCGCCATCGAAATTCCCCATCGCTATGACCCTGAGATTGTTTATAAGTTCCGCGACTGGGCGGTTCACGGCTGGGTTGATATGAAAAAAGCGATTGCCCAATCGTCCAACGTATACTTCTACACTATAGGGGGCGGTTTTGGCGACCAAAATGGTTTGGGGCCAACCAAAATAAAAGAATATCTAGAGCTTTTTGGCTGGGGTTCAAAAACCGGAGTTGACCTGCCGGCTGAAGCAGATGGCTTCCTGCCTGATGCAGAGTGGAAGCAGAGAGTTTTTGGCGAGGGTTGGTGGGACGGCGACACATACTTTTTATCAATTGGTCAAGAATATTTGCAAATCACGCCCCTGGAAGTTGTGAGTGCTTTTTCAGCCATTGCCAACAGGGGAAAACTTTTGCAGCCCCAAGTTGTCAAAGAAATTGTTGACAGCCAGAAAAACACAATTGAAGCATTTGAGCCAAAAATAATTCGCGAAAACTTTATTGCTCCAGAAAACCTTGAAATTGTCAGACAAGGAATGCGGCAAGCTGTGACAGGAGAAAACTCGCCCCTGGCTTCAGCCGTCATATTAAATTCACTGCCCGTACCAGCTGCCGCAAAAACAGGAACTGCCGAATTGGGGAATGATTACTTTCACAACTGGGTAACTGTTTTTGCTCCCTATGAAGACCCTGAAATCGTTATAACCATAATGGTTGAAAACGTAAAAGGCGTGCAGGCAGCGGTCTTACCAGTAGCACGGGATGTTTTGCAATGGTATTTTTCCAAGTAATAAGTATGAAAAACTTGGTGCTTCAAGTTGAAAATTTGACAAAAGAGTTTGATGGATTTTGCGCGGTTGACGATATTTCCTTTGAAATAGAAGAAGGCGAAATTTTAGGCTTTCTGGGACCCAATGGAGCCGGCAAAACCACGACTATTATGATGCTTTTGGGACTTATTAAACCTACCAAAGGCAAAATTAAGGTTTTTGGGCAGGATTTGGAGCAAAACAGGGAAAAGATTTTAGGCAGAGTTAATTTTTCTTCTGCTTACGCATCTTTGCCCCACAGGATTACTTTGCTTGAAAACCTCTACGTTTTCACAGCTCTCTATAACGTTTCCAACCCTCGTCAAAAAATAGAAGGACTTCTGGATAGCTTTGAGTTGAGCTCCTTGAAAAATCAAATCACCGGCAATCTTTCTTCAGGCGAAATGACCCGTCTTAATTTGTGCAAAGCGCTTATCAACGACCCAGAACTTTTATTTCTGGACGAGCCGACATCTTCTTTGGACCCAGACATTGCCCAAAAAACAAGAGAGCTTTTGTCTAAAATAAAGCGAGAAAGAAACCTGTCCATACTTTTTACTTCTCACAATATGGCGGAGGTTACTGAAATGTGCGACAGGGTGATTTTTCTTGACCGCGGTAAAATTGTGGCTTCAGATACGCCACTTAATTTAACCAAGCAAATTAAAGAGTGCGTCTTAACTTTAGTTTTTGATGCGCTTCTTGAAAAAGTAAAGAAAATTTGCCAGCAAAAAAGATTGAATTTTCAAATTCCCAGATTTAATGTTTTGGAAATAACAACGAAAGAAGAAAAAATCAGCCAGCTTTTGACAGAATTAACCAAAGCGGGAATTAAAATTACCGAGGTTTCGGTTAAAAAACCGGATTTGGAGGACGTATTCTTAAAAATTAGCAGAAGAAAAAAATAATATGTCTATTCCAAGAATTCAAGCTGTAATACTGCAGAATTTGTACAACCTCAAACACTCTTTAGAGGACTTGATTGACACCTTTTTCTGGCCAACTATGGATATCATTATTTGGGGTTTCATGACCCTTTACTTTGTCAAACTTCAAGGGCCCTTAGCCCTTGTGGTTACTTTCCTTTTGGGCGGGCTGATTTTGTGGAATATTGTTTGGAGAGCCCAACAAGATATCGCTATGGCATTATTAAGAAATGTTTGGGGCAGAAATATTGTAAATCTTTTTTCCTCCCCATTAACCATTTGGGAGTTTTTGTTAGCCACCATGGCTTTGGGTCTGGTGAAAATTGTTTTGACACTTTTTTTGGTTTCAGCCCTGGCCTTTTTCCTTTATTCTTTTAACATTTTCGCCCTCGGATTTTATATCTTGCCTTTTTTTGTTGGCTTGATTGTTTTTTCTTGGACGGCAGGCATTTTTATAACTGGTCTGATTATCCGCTTTGGAATGAGAATTCAGGCTTTTGCCTGGAGTTTGATTCTTTTGTTTCATCCAGTTTCCGCTGTTTTCTATCCGGTTTCTGTTCTTCCGCCTCTTTTGCAAAAAGTTGCTCTTTTTTTACCAACAGCCCACATTTTTGAGGGAATGCGGGAGGTTTTGGCTGGAAGCACGGTTTCATTGGAACATTTAATTTGGGCTTTTTCGCTCAACGCTGTTTACTTAATAGTTGCCAGCTGGTTTTTCGCTTTTATGTTTGAAAAGGCCAGAGAAAAAGGCAAACTCGCCAAAGTTGAGATGTAATATGGTAAAGAATAAGAAAAAGGTGGCGATTTTTGATATTGACGGCACGATTTTCCGCTCAAGCTTGCTCATAGAATTGACCGACGCTTTAATTCAAGAAGGAGTTTTTCCTACAGCCGTTAGAAAATCGTATGCCACGGCCGCCAAAAATTGGATAAACAGAAAAGGTCCCTACCAAGAATATATTGAAGCGGTTGTTGACGCGTTTGTGCGCCACATCAAAGGAGTTCAATATAAAGAGTTTTCAAGTGTGGCCAAAAAGGTTGCGGCTTTTCATAAAAACAGGGTTTATCGCTATACTCGCGATTTGATTAAACATTTGAAAAAGAAAAATTATTTTCTTCTGGCGATTTCCCATTCGCCCTACAAGGTAGCAAAGGATTTTTGCAAAAAACTGGGTTTTAATAAAGTTTACGCCCATATTTGGGAGCTGGATAAGAAAAGAAGATTTACGGGTAAAGTTCTTCATCTTAATCTAAAGGTAGCAAGGGCATTAGATAAGGCTGCTATTTTAAAACGGGCTGTTGAAAAGGAGGGCCTGACGCTTAAAGGGTCTGTCGGAGTGGGCGACACTGAAAGCGACATCGCTTTTTTAAAAATGGTTGAGAAACCAATTTGTTTCAATCCCAACAAAAAACTTTATCAATACGCAAAGAAAAGGGGCTGGAAAATAGTTGTTGAAAGAAAAGACATGATTTACCATTTTTAATTTTGTATGGAAAAAAGTGGAAGTATAAAAACGATGCAGGGGCAGCTTTTCTTCATAGTGCTGCCCCTTTAATGTTAATCATCACCGTGGACTTTTAGCAGTTGTTCAAAAGTGTGAACTTCATAAACCTCGCTGTCCTCTTCAGGAAGTATGGTTATAATGAGGGTTTCAGGATAAATCTCAGGCAGAGCTTTGAATACCAAACGGCACTCCCTGCAAGGATGCAGGGTCGGGTGTCCCTCTCCTCGTTGCGGTTTTCCGGCTATAATCATTCCAATAATTCTGTCATATCCTGCCCCTCTGGCAGTGCCCAGTGCAATTGGCTCGGCGCACACCGGCCTTAAGTTCTCTGCTATCTTAATATTGGAGCTGGTGAATATCTTCCATCTGTCTTCCACATAGTAAGCCCCAATGGTCTTAAATGCCCACAGCGCGCAGCCCACATTGAAGTTGCGGTATGAAATAGCCCGCTTTAATGCTTCACGGGCTCTTAGGACCAAGTGTGGCAGGACTCCGTGAAACCTTTGAAGCTGTTCTTCTTCAGTTATAATGCGTCTTGGATTCGCTCGTTCATTTGCCAGTTCTCTCATGGTGGGTAGTACATGGAACCGAGACATTAGCTTTTCCACCTCCTTTGTATTCAATTGTTAATTTGCGAGATAATTTCAAATCATACATCATCATATTGTTTTAGTCAAGTTCATTTACTTGATATTTTTGATATAATCTAAAATATGGTTTGGCAGGACGTTGTAATATCAATAGGGCAGTGGATTTTCGTTGTTGCTTTGCTCCCCTCGGTATTTGGTAAAGATAAGCCCGCTTTAAGTACAAGCTTAATAACAGGAGCTGTTTTGGCAGCGTTTGCTGTTACTTTTGCAACTTTGCTTTTTTGGAACTCTGCAATTTCTGCAGCGATTTTAAGTTTAACCTGGTTTGTTCTGGCTGTTCAAAAGCATCCTCTTGAAAAAAACAAAAAAGCAGGTTAGAATAATGCGCTGGTTATGCGAGCTGTTAAATTAATAATTTTTGTTGCACTTTGTGCGCTTTTGGCATTTGCTGCCGTTTTTTGGTTTTTAAGGAGCAGGAACAATGAAGCCGGGGAAGTTGTCGTGCCTGAGAGGAGCGATCTTTATGAAGAGATATTCGCGACCGGAAAAGTGCGGCCCGCTGAAGAACTGAAGCTTTCTTTTCAAGCAGGAGGGCTTATTTCTGGTATTTACGTTAAAGAGGGTGAGACCGTTGCAAAAGGAAGGGTTTTGGCACAGCTTGACACAGAGGAGCTGGAAAATCGGCTGAAGGAAGCTAAAGCTCAGCTTTCAGCCAGAGAGGCAAGTTTGGCTCTGGCTCACGTTCAGCTACAAAATGCAAAGGACGCGCTTTTTACCAGAATAGGAGATTCTTACAATAAGATAGACGAAGCTTTTTTTACCGATACTGAGCCTCTTTTTCGGGGAGGAATATTTGGCCTTTCAATTCAGGAAGGAGCAACCACCTACAGCTTCAACACTTCGGATCTTGATTTGGAGTTGAGTTTAAATGACTGGAGAAAAGAACTTTTAAATCTAATTCTCTCTTGGAGGCAACTAGTTTCAAGAGAAAATCTTATGGAGCAGGCAAAATTAGCCATGCAGCGATTGCAAAGGCTGCGCGATTTTATTAACGACTTGGCTCAAGCAGTTTCACATTTTTCAACTGACAAGACAACCATTGCTGCAACCTTGAACAGTTACCGCAGCTCGGTTTCGTCTGCTCAGTCATCAATAAGTTCGGCGATTGTTAATCTTGATTCTGCAATGCAGAATTTAGTTGCGGCTGAAAGCAACGTTTCAGATGCAGGAGTTGAGCAGGCAAAGAGACAAATTGAGATACTGCAAACCCAGCTTAAACAAACCAGATTAGTATCCCCTTTAGCCGGTACAATTCTTACTAAGCAGGCAAAAACAGGAGAGGTAACTCAAGCCGGCTCTACTATTTTCACCTTTTATCCCAAAGACCAATTTCGCGTAGAAGCTGAAATTTACGAGGGAGATATTGGCACAATCTCTGTTGGAGAAAAAGCTAAGCTTGAATTTATTGCTTTTCCCGAAAAAACATTTGCGGGTGAAGTCGTTGAGATAGACCGCGCTCCTCTTTTAATTGACGGAGTTGTGCATTATTTGGCAACTTTGCGAATTATTGACGCACCGGAGCAAATTTTGCCCGGTATGTCAGTGGACGTAAGATTTTTATCAGCGCAAGAAGAAGGAAACGAGTGATTTTGCGCAAACTTATATATGGAAGAAACTCCGTTCATAAAGCTTGAAGGAATATGGAAAGAATATCAGCTGGGAAAAGTTCGCTTAACCATTTTAAGAGATATTAACTTAGTTGCTGAGCAAGGAAGTTTTTTGGCAATTTTGGGGCAGTCGGGCTCTGGCAAATCAACTCTTTTGCATATTATTGGAGCTTTGGATTCGCCAACGCGCGGCAAAGTATTTTTTGAAGGCGTAGAATTATCTCAGCTTACAGATGATCAACGAGCCGACATTCGCTCAAAAAAAGTCGGCTTTATTTTTCAGCAGTTTAATTTATTGTCAGCTTTGACGGCTTTGGAGAATGTCGCAATGCCTGCCGTATTTCAAGGCATAAGCCAAAGCGAACGTACAGCGAGCGCCAGGAAATCTCTTGAAGCAGTAGGATTGGGTCATCGCTTGAACCATAAACCTTCAGAATTGTCAGGCGGCGAACAGCAAAGAGTGGCCATTGCCAGAGCTTTGATTAACAACCCCGCTGTTATTGTGGCAGACGAGCCCACAGGCAACATTGATTCCAAAACAGGTAAAATTATTATGGACATTTTATCAGACCTTCACAGGAAACAAGGAAAAACCATTATCGTAGTAACTCATGAAACATCGCTGGCAAGCTCAGCTGGCAAAATAATAAACATTAAAGACGGTCAAATAATTCAATGATGCTGGAATATTTTAGAATTGCTTTTCGCAACTTGAGAAAAAGGCCCCTGAGAAGCTGGCTGACGATTTTGGGAGTTGTCATTGGCGTTTTTCTGGTTGCCTCTCTTTTATCTTTGTCAGAAGGAATAAAAGAATCAATCTTGCAGGAACTTCGTGTAATGAGAGGCGACTTGATCATGGTTTTCCCGGGAGAACTGACCGATTTTACAACTGCGTTCTTGGGCGGCCTTGAGCTTAGCAATGCCGACCTTGATGCAATTTGGCGTGCCAAAGGAGTGGGCCAGGTGGTTCTTTTAAGGCAAAAAGCGGAATTGGTGCGTTATCGCGATTCAAGCAAAACAGTGCTGATAGACGGCACACTTTTGCACGAGGCCTCTTCGATATTGCAAGAAGATATGGGCATGACTACCATTGAAGGTCGTTGGCCCTTGAAAGGAAAAAGAGAAGTGCTGGTGGGAAATCTTATACCAAAGGATATTTTTCCAGGATTGAGAGCGGGCGACCGCATTTCAATTAAGGGAACTCCTTTTGAGGTGGCTGGCGTTGTTCGTTCTGTGGGCAATCGCTATGATGATTCAGCGATTGCCATGGATTTGGATATGTTTGGCACTGTTATCGGAATTAAGGACGGCGCGCGAATCGCAATAGTAAAAATCATTCCAGGTGAGGACGCTAACGAAGTTGCGGAAAATATCAAGGAAGAGGTTCAAAAATCCCGAAAGCGCGTCCTAGGAGCCGACTCTCCTAGTTTCTCAGCGATTACCAGCGAAGCGGCTGTCCGAACAATAAACAATGTGGTTGCGATTGTTCAGCTTGCAGTAATGGCTTTTGCCAGCATAGCCATTTTAGTTGGCGCCATTGGCATTATGAACACTATGTACACTTCGGTTTATGAACGCACAAAAGAAATAGGCATATTAAAAGCTGTGGGTGCCAAAAGAAAAGACATTATTGCTATTTTTCTGATAGAGTCAGGAGCAATTGGCCTTGTTGGTGGAATCGGCGGAGTTGTTCTCGGATTTGCCGCGGCTCAAATAGTTGAGTTATACGGCCAATTCCACCCTGTTTTGTATATTGAGGCATCTAGTTCACTGTGGCTGGCCCTAACTGCTTTGGCTTTTGCACTTCTTGTTGGCGCGGCTTCCGGCTATTTCCCGGCCAGAAAAGCCGCCTCTTTGGACCCGGTTGACGCTCTAAGGTACGAGTAGGGAAATTGCTCTTTTACATAAAAAAATGGAGAGGGGGAAGCGATGAAAAATGCGAGGAAAAGCCTTATCGCAGCCGGCGCGCTCTTAATCTTAATTGCGATTGATATTCCAGCAGACGCCCAAGAAACAGAGGGAGTTTCTATTGACTTTGATTCTCGTGTTCCTGAGAAGTTTAGTGAACGATATTCCAATTTCAACGCGTTATTTGGCGCAGAATTACTGAGATTGTTGAAAGGAAATGTTTTTAAAAAACACGAGATAAGCGTTAAATTTGCAACTATGTCTTATAAGAATTCAAAGAGGTTGGCCATTATTGCGATTATAATTGATGGTTCAGACATTCCTGCTTGGGTAATCAAATTTAAAGACCTTTCTTCGCCATCGGCGATTGAGAAAGCGGCAAGTAAGACAGCTCATGTTATTTATACGGCGATTAAAAAAACTGATGGTCTTGATGATCAAAAAATTGAAGCGAGCTCCTGGAATTATCCAAGGGCTTTTACTTTTGTTGAAAACGAGTAAAATAGAAGAAGAAAGATAATCCTTCGATATGAGCAATGAACTAAATAAAATCAGGTTGAAGAAATTAGAGGCGATTGGTAAAGCCGGAGTTTTAGCTTACCCCGCAAGAACAAAAAGAACCCATAAAATAACTGAAGCTCTGAAAACATTTACCTCTCTGACGCGTCTAAAAAAAGAGGTGATTTTGGCAGGTCGTATACGTTCTTTGCGAGAGCACGGCGGTTCTACTTTTCTGCATATTGAAGACGGAACAGGAAAACTGCAGGCGTTTTTCAGAAAAGACAGGATAGGGGAACGAGCGTATAAATTATTTTTGAATAATTTTGACACCGGTGATTTTATTGAAGTTAGAGGGATTTTGTTTAAGACAAAAAGAGGGGAGAAAACAATTGAATCGTCTGATTTTAAAATGCTGGCAAAGTCGCTCCTGCCCTTGCCGGAAAAGTGGCATGGCTTGCAGGATGAGGAAGAGCGTTTCCGCAAGCGCTATCTTGATTTGCTTTTCAACAATGGGGTTAAGGAAAAGTTTGAAAAAAGAGACAGAATAATAAAATTTCTGCGCGATTTTTTGGATAAAAAGGGCTTTTTGGAAGTGGAAACACCTGTTTTGCAAAACATTTACGGTGGAGCTGACGCCAGGCCTTTCAAAACCCATATCAATGCTTTTGGTATGGATATGTATTTGCGCATTTCTCTGGAATTGCCTTTAAAGCGTTTGATTGTCGGCGGGTTTGAAAAAGTTTATGAAATAGGCCGAGTTTTTCGCAATGAGGGAGTTGACAGGCAGCACAATCCTGATTTTACGGAACTTGAATTTTACTGGGCTTACGCTGATTACAAAGATATGATGAAATTTACCGAAGAAATGATTATTCATTTGCTCAATCAGATTTTTGGCAAAACAAAAATAAAGTACGAAGGTAAAGAAATTGACTTCAAGACCTCCTGGCCTAGAGTGGAGTATGGAAAACTGATTAAAAAATATACAAAACTGGACATTGAAACTTTGAACCGTGACTCTCTATTGAAAGAAGCAAAAAAACTTGGTCTTTCTCCCGAAGACCCCTGGAGCAAAGGCAAAATTGTTGACGAAATTTATAAAAAATACTGCAGGCCAAAAGTTTGGCACCCAACTTTTGTGATACATCACCCTTCTGAAATGTACCCTTTGGCAAAACAGCGCCCTGATAAACCTGAAGAAGCGGAGACGGTTCAGTTGATTGTCGCAGGATGGGAGTTAGTGAAGGCATATTCAGAGCAAAATGACCCGCTTTTACAGCGAAAAGCGTTTGAACGACAAGAAGAGTTGTTTAGCAAAGGGCTAAAAGAGGCCCAAAGAATGGATATGGAGTTTGTGGAGACATTGGAATACGGTATGCCTCCAACAGCCGGCTTTGGCATGGGGATTGACAGATTGGTAGCGCTCTTGACTGATTCACATAGTTTAAGGGAAGTTATTTTATTCCCGACGATGAAACCAAAATAAATGCTTGACATTAACTTCATTCGCCAAAATCCGGAAAAAGTAAAAGACGGCGCTCGAAAGAAAGGAGCCAAAGTTGATATTGATCAGCTTTTGGAGGTGGATGGAAAAAAAAGAGAAACTCTAAGGGCTCTGGAAGATATGAGAGCTGAGAAGAACAGAGCCAACGAGGAAGTTAAGAGGTCAGGAGATAATAAAGCAAAAGAAGCAATAATTTTGAGAATGAGAGAATTAGATAAAAACAGCGACAGGTTGGAAAATACTTTGAGAGAAACAAAAAAACAATTTGAGGACCTTCTGCTCCAAGTTCCAAATATGCCTTTTGACGATGTGCCCGTTGGAAACGATGGAAGAGACAATGTGGTTTTTAGAAAAGTCGGTAAGTCGCCACGATTCTCTTTCAAACCGAAAGATTATTTGGAAATAGCAGAAAAGCTGGATTTGATTGACACTAAGCGAGCTGCCAAGATATCTGGCACAAGGTTTGGCATTTTAAAAGGGGAAGCAGCACTCATTGAATTGGCTTTAATAAATTTTGCTTTTGATACTTTACTTAAGGAAAAGTTTATAACTGTTATTCCTCCAGTAATGCTAAAAGGGGAAATGGCAAAGGGTACAGGATATTTTGAAGCAACAGATAAGGAGGAGGCCTATTTTTTGCCAAAAGATAATTTGTTTTTGGCGGGAACCTCAGAGCAAGCGCTTGTGGCAATGCATGCTGAAGAAATTTTTGATGAGAAGGATTTGCCAAAAAGATATGTGGCTTTTTCAACTTGTTTTCGCAGGGAAGCAGGTTCTTACGGCAAGGATACCAAAGGAATTTTAAGAGTGCATCAGTTTGATAAGCTGGAAATGGTCAGTTTTTGCCGACCTCAAGATTCAAAAAAAGAGCATCAGTTTTTGTTGAAAATGCAGGAAAAACTGATGAAGTGGTTGAAAATTCCTTATCAAGTTGTGCAAATGTGCACCGGAGATTTGGGGCGGCCGGCAGCGGCAAAATACGACATTGAAAGCTGGCTACCCTCTGAAAATCGTTATCGGGAGACCCATTCCGCCTCAAACTGCACTGATTTTCAATCCAGGCGGCTGAATATTCGTTATAGAGATAATGTCGGTAAATTAAATTTTGTCCACACATTAAACGGCACTGCTTTTGCTATTGGCAGAACCTTAATTATGCTCATTGAAAACCATCAGCAAAAAGACGGCAGCGTTTTTGTGCCTGCAGCTTTGCAAAAATACACAAAATTTAAAAAAATATCCTCACGATGAAAGACATTTTGATTCTTCACGGCTGGGGTTGGCCGATTTCTTCTCCGCAATGGAGTAAAGTAAAAACATTGCTGGAAAACCGCGACTATAGAGTTTTTGTTCCTGATTTGCCTGGATTTGGAAAAACGCCGCAGCCGCCAAAGCCATGGACTATTGACGATTATGCGGAATGGACGAGAGGTTTTTGCGAAAAAAACAATCTTTCGCAATTTTTTTTGTTAGGCCATTCTTTTGGCGGCTCCTTAGCCACTAAATTTGCGATTAGATACCCTGAAAAAGTAAAAAAAATGATTTTAGTGGATTCAGCCGGCATACGGAAAAAACGTCTGAAAAAAGAAATTCAGAAAGCCGTAGCTCATTTTTTGAACAAATTTTCTTTCTTACAGTTTTATCCGCAACTTAAAAAATTTGCTTATAAAACAATCTTCAGAAGAAGCGATTATTTGTTGACTGAGGGAATCATGAAAGAAACTTATCTTAATGTGATTAATGATGACATTTCTGAAAGTTTTTCTAAAGTTTCTGTCCCAACTTTGCTTATCTGGGGCAAAAATGACAAAATCACTCCGCTCTGGCACGCCTATTTTATTAAAGAAAAGGTTGCCGGAGCCGAATTGCAAATTATGCCCGGAATTAAGCATAACCCCCATTTTGAATCGCCAGAAGCTTTAGCTGAAAAGATTATAGAATTCTTAAGATGAATATACTAGCTCCAATCCTCTGGTTTTTAATTTTTCTCAAGCTTCTTCTGTTTTGGCTGTGGCTTTGGCAGTTGAAAGAATATCATTTGGGAAGGTTTTTTGCCCATTTTGAGACGCAAAAGTTCAGAAAAATTTTTTCTTCTTTTTGGCGACTGAAATATCCCAAATTTACGGCAAAGATTATTGTTATTTTTATCGCTTGTCTGACTGCAGAAATCCTATTTATTTTTTATTTTTCGCTCCTTTGGACCATTATTATCACTATCTTTTTCGCTCCCCTGCTAATTTTATTTTTCCAAATTCCTGCCCTTGCATGGCAAAAATTCATTATCAGTGAGGCAAAAAAAAGAAGAGCTGAATTTAAAAATTTGCTAGTCGTAGGCATTACCGGTTCTTACGGCAAAACCTCAACCAAAGAGTTCTTAGCTGCAATTCTGGAGGAGAAATTGGGGAAAGACAAGGTCTTAAAAACCAAAGAACATCAGAACTCAGAAATGGGCATTTCTTGGTGTATTTTGAACGACTTGAAAGTGAGACATGAAGTTTTTGTTTGCGAAATGGCAGCTTACAACAAAAGAGGGATAAAACTTTTGGCAGATATTATTAAGCCAAAAATCGGCATTGTGACTGGCGTTAATGAACAACATTTATCAACTTTTGGCTCAATGGAAAACTTGCTTTCTGCAGAAGGAGGAAAAGAACTGATTGAGAGCTTACCCGAAGACGGCGTTGCTTTTTTTAACAGCAATAATGCCTATTGTGTTGAACTTTTTAACAAAACGAAAATTAAAAAATATCTTTATGGCAAAGAGGCCAAAAATTTTGGAGAAGAAAATTTAGCAGGTTCAATGTTGGTTGCCAAAGAGCTTGGCATGAGTGACGAGGAAATTGCTAAGGCAGATGCAAAAATCAAAAATAAGTTTCCTGGAATGGAAGTTAAAAAAGGAAGGGAAGGAATAAATATTATTGATGCTTCTTATTCTGCCAATCCCACGGGGGTTCTGGCGCATTTGGATTATATAAAGCAGCTTCCGGGGAAGAAAGTTATTATTATGCCATGTTTGATTGAGTTGGGTCTTGTTTCAAAACAAATTCATAAAAGAATTGGAGAGAAAATTGCTGAAGTTTGCGATTTGGCAATAATTACAACAAAAGACAGATTTGCTGAAATAAAAGAAGAAGCTCGCGACAAAGCAGTTTTTGTAGAAAACCCCAAAAAAATTTTTGAAAAAATAAAATCTTTTTGTGAAAGTGGAGACACTATTTTGTTAGAGGGCAGAGTACCCGGCGAATTAATTGATTTATTATGTTAAAACCAATTTCCATTTCTTTGTCGCCCAATACCGAAAAAGACGATGTCTGGCTGGCTTTTAAACTTCTTTTCCAACCTTGGCATTGGAAAAGAGGAGTGATACAAAATTCTACCTACGCTGAAAAAGTTGTCACTCAACTAGAAAGGGAGTTTGCTAAATATTTGGGAGTGAAATATGCAGTTTCTTTTAATAGTGGCAGGGCAGCTTTAATGGCGATTTTGGAATCATTGAATCTAGAAAGGGGGAGCGAAATACTTTTGCAAGCGTTTACTTGCAATGCTGTACCTAATCCTATAATCTGGTCTTCTTTAAAGCCGGTCTATGTGGATATACATGCAGAAACTTTCAATATTGACTCTGAAGATTTGAGAAAGAAAATTACCTCCAAAAGTAGGGCAGTGATAACTCAGCACACATTTGGATTACCGGCTTATATGGATAAAATTTTAGAAATTTGCAACCAAAACAATCTTATTTTAATCGAAGATTGTGCTCATTCTTTGGGGGCAATGTATTCTTCAATAAACTCACCGCAAATCAGAAAAAAAGTTGGCACACTTGGAAAAGTTTCATTTCTTAGCTTTTCCAGAGACAAAGTAATTTCTTCTGTGTACGGAGGAATGGTAGTAACGAATGACGGTATATTAGCTGAAAAAATAAAGAAGTTTCAGGAGAAAATTCATTACCCATCTTATTTTTGGATTTTTCAACAATTACTTCACCCGGTCTTAATAAATTTTTTTATTCTACCAATTTACAAAATTTTTGGGAAATCTGTATTAATCTTATTTCAATGGCTTCATATTTTATCAAAAGCTGTCCATTGGAAAGAAAAGAGGGGATTGATTCCTGGTTATTTTCCAAAAAGAATGCCAAATGCTTTAGCTATTTTGGCAATAAATCAGCTTAAAAAGCTGGAAAACTTTAATGAACATAGAAAGGAAATTGCAGATTTTTACTACGATGAACTAAAAAACAGCAAATTTGAATTAGTAGCAAAGCATGAGGGTAGAGAAAATATTTTTTTGCGCTTTGCGATAAAACATCCAAAAGCCCACGAGATAATAAAAAAGGCCTGGCGACAGAATATTTTAATAGGGGATTGGTACGATAGCGTAATTGCTCCAGCCGATACAAGATTAGATAAAATGGGATATATTAAAGGGAGTTGTCCTGAGGCAGAAAAATTAGCCAAAGAGACCTTTAATTTGCCTACCCATATTAATATTTCGAAGGATGACGCAAAAAAAATTATTAAGTTTCTGCAGCCGTGGAAATAAAAGAAATCATTGACAGAAATATTTGGGAAAATTTTCTCCTTAAGAAAGAAGAAAAAACTTTTTTGCAGAGTTGGCATTGGGGGGAAGTTCAACAAAAGCTGGGAAACAAAATCTGGCGACTTGGGGTTTACGAAGGGGAATTATTGGTCTTGGCGGTTTTGGTAGCGAAGATTGCTGCAAAAAGGGGGGAATTTTTGCTGGTTCAGCACTGTCTTGGAATGCCCGAAATTTTGTTTAGTAAACTAAGGGAAATTGCTAAAGACGAGGACTGCAGTTTCATCAGGGTTGCGCCTCTTTTGACAAGAAACGATGGGAATATGAAATTATTTAAGGATTTAGGTTTCAGAGATTCGCCAATGCACGCTTCAGCTTATGAATCCACCTTAAAGCTGGATACTCAGCCGTCGGAAGAGCAAATTTTAATTGGGATGCGCAAAACGACGCGTTATCTTATAAAGCAGGCGGAAAAGGACAATAACATGGCAGTTGTGAAAAGTGATAAAATACAAGATATAGAACTTTATAGCAAACTAATCCAAGAAACTGCAAAGCATCAGCAGTTTGTTCCGTTTTCTCATGCTCTTTTAGTGAATGAATTTGAGGTTTTCTTAAAAGAAAAGCAAGCTCTGTTGTTTTTTGGAAAGCACAAGGGAGAGACAGCAGCAACAGCTCTCGTTATTTTTTGGTCTGGAATCGGCTTTTACCATCAGGCGGCTCTACTGCCTAAGTACCGTAAAATTCCAATAGCATATCTTTTGCAGTGGGAAGCTATAAAAGAAGCAAAATTGCGTGGCTGTAAAATATATGATTTTTGGGGATACGTTGACCCAGAAAAATATCCTGAACATCCGTGGGCAGGACCAACTTTGTTTAAAATGGGTTTTGGCGGAAAAGTTTATGAATATATGAAAACCCAAGATTACCCTCTTTCCAAAAAATACTGGCTAACTTATATTTTTGAAAAGTTAAGAAAAGCTAAGCGAGGACTCTGAATATGCGAAGATACAGGAGGCCATACAGAATAAAAAGAAAAAAATCAATTTTTAAAAGAAGGGCTTTTTGGAATTTAACTTTCACCTTAATATTATTTGGAGGTCTTTTCTATTTCTTTGTTTTTTCTGAATTTTTTCAGGTTAAGGATATTGTTATTACAGGTGAAAGTAGGGTTTTGCCTGAAAATATCGAATCAATTGTCAGAGCCGAAATAGGAAATATTTTTTTGGTTAATCCAAAAAAAATCAAAGAGGTCTTGTTGCAAAAGTTTCCACAAATAGCGGAACTTGAAATAAAAAAGCGGTTCCCAGATATTTTGAACTTAGCTCTTGCAGAAAGAAAAGAGGTAGGTCTCTTTTGTGGTGAGGGCCGCTGCTTTTTGTTGGATGCGCAAGGAGTGGTGTTTGCAGAAGCTGCGGAAGAATCTCCTTTGCCAAAGCTGCAAAACCAAACATTAAACAAAACATTAGTTCTTGGTGAGAAAGTTTTTGATAAAGAAACCCTTGATTCAATTTTGGAGGTTTCGGAAAAATTAAAGAAACTGGGGATTTTTCCAGACGAACTCAATCTTATTTTGCCAGAAAGATTGAATGTAAGAACTTTAGAGGGTTGGGAAATTTACTTGAATACAAAAAAAGACTTGGGCTGGCAAGTGGCATCACTCGCAACGATTTTAGAAAAAAGCATTCCTGCCGAGAAAAGAAAGGAGCTTAAGTATATTGATTTGAGATTTGATAAAATTTTTATATATCCTTCGCTTTAGTCAATCCTATAAATAAAAATAGATTGGCCGGCACGAGCAACTGGTTCGTACTCATTCAGCCAGTTGTAGTATCCTGTTTGCTGGTCAAAACCCGAAGCTGGGCGAGCCACCCCTCCCATAAGATGATTCGCTGAGACCGCCAACCAGCCTTTGGGCGGTTCTTTAATTTCTTTCGGATTTAATTTAATATATTTTTCTCCCAGCCAGTACCTGGGGTCCTCTCCTCCAAAATAGTCAACGTATATTTTGTCTATTTTTTCTTTTTCAACAAATTGCAGCAGCCGATAGAAGTCTTGACCCCAATCGTAATTGGAATCAACGGCTATTTTATATCCTTGCTTCATTCCGCCTGCCAACTTGCTGTAGTAGGAAATGTAATGAGGAAAAGCAAAAAGAGAAGAAAGGGCATACGCAAAAAAGAGTAAAAAGACAACAGTTGCTGATATGCGGCGTAAATTTTTGGTCTTAAGATTGTTTATGCCGTGATAAATTCCAAAAATAACCAAAATGTAAGTGAACGGAAAAACAGGAAGCAGGTGGCGAATGCCAATGTTTAAATTTCCAAAGAGAGCTGCTCCCCAATAAACAGCAATCCATAAAAACAAAGCTGGTATCCAGAAATGCTGCTTTGCTAAATAAAGAATTTTTTCCCACCTCGTTTTAAAAAGCCAGATTAAGAGAAAGCCCGCGGCAAGGAGAGTTAAAATGTGAAAGGCGAGCGGAACTTTTAAGAGATACATCAGGGGAAAATAATAAGGCCAACCCTTTGCTGAAATTTCTCCAAGAAAGTAGGTTGTATTGCCCCAGGCGGTTCTTTGGGAAGCCATAAGAACCCCCCGGAAATACTGTGCTGGGGCGCGCAATATTTCTCTTTCTGCCATCCAGATTGTTATGTTCTTTGCCAAAGGCGTGGGATGACCTGAAATGTCGGCTATAGTGTCCCTTAATTGCTGTTGGGCAGGGTAATTCCAGATGTGAAATTGATAGACCGGCCAGACAACCAATATAAATCCAACGAGGCCGACTGCAATAGATTTTAAAAGATATTTAATAATGCTTTTTGGAAATAAAAATATATAAAGAAGAGTAATAATTACAAAAAAAGGAATTAGCAGAATAAGCGAGAATTTTAAGAGCATAGCTGTGCCAAAAGCAAGGCCGGCAAACAAAACATTTTTCCAAACAGGGTTTTTTAGAAATTTTAACCAGAAAATAGTTGCCAGCACAGCTCCTAAGGCCGCACCAACGTCTGTATTCACAAGCCGGCCGTGAGCAAGAAAAGTAGGGGAGAAAGCAAAAAGCGTCAATACTCCCAAAGCCACCGTGTTATTAGCAATTCTTCTTGTCCACCAAAACAGAAGCCAGCCCAAAAACACCAGTAGTGTTATCATTGCGAGGCGCGACCAAAAAATAATTTCCCTGGGGTTGTTGCCAGAGCGAAAAATAAATTCAGTCCCCAAATCAAATTGCACCCACCAGGCAGGGGCAGATTCCTGGTGCTGCCAGTTTTGGGAATTATCAGGAAACTTAAGGTTGAGAAAAAGCAGGGGCAGAGCAGGAATGTCTTTTATAAGCGGGGGGTGCTCGGGATTTACCCTGTAATCTTGTTTGGTGAGATATGAGTAGCCGGCTGGAATATGGGCCAGCTCGTCAAACGTCAGAGAATCGCCTTTCATGCTCAAAACTGCTGTTATAAACATTACAGTCAAAAGCGCAAAAGCAATGGTATTTGCGTTTATCTTATTTCGTATATCCATATTCTCTCTTTTTCGTAAAGATTTCCTTCTGGAAATCTGTCTATGACGGGTTCAAGGTAACGCAGTTCTTTATTCATTAAAAACACGAAGTCGCCGGGATAAAACTCAATTAAATTTATTTCTTCCGGCTGAATATAAACCGCTTCACTTCTGCCCTCTGTTCTTTGCACGAACTTTGGCACTTCCTCGGGCAATTCTCCTTCGTTGGTAATGACATACTTTTTAGTGCCAGGCAAAAGCGCGTTAAGTTCTTTGCCAACATCTGTAAATCTAAGGGTAAAAGCATGTTCTAATGCGGGATTTTTTGCCCAAACAAAGAAATACAGCATAAATGATGAAAACGTCATTAACGCCAGCACCACAAAAGAAGCAGTTTTAATCCATGCCAGTTTGTTTTTGGCCCATTCGTAAGTCAGCCAAGCTCCCAGGCCAGCAAAAATATAAACTGCCGGAATTACTCCGATTGTCCTTAAAGCGTGGGGTATTCCTTCAAGGGTCAGAGCGCCTGGCAGCAAAAGGGCAAAAAACCAGACAAACAAAAATAAATATAGTCCGATTTCATGGAGTTTATGGGGAGGCCTGCTTTTGACTGAAATGGCAACGCGCCAAATCGCCGAGATAAGACCGATAAGAAAGAAAATGCCGGCAAGGGGCGATAATTGAGGGAAACCCGAGAGGTTGTGGCGCCAGTTGCGGTCGCCGGCAAAGTTAAACATTGCCAAGTGTATTCCTAAACTTTTAAGAAACTCTTTTGCCGGATTTTCCCGCTCAAATACGGACACGCCAAGAGCCCGGGAAACAAACTGCTCGGGATTTTCCAGAAAGTAAATTCCCATCGGAAGAGCGACGATAAAAGCAGAAAGAGAAAGCAGTGAGACAGAGATAATGAATTTTGCGCCCCATTTTTCGCGCAATGCCGCAAAAAACCAGAAAAAAAGAGCAAAAGCTAATACCAATACGGCTAAGCGAAAACTGATATAAGTATAAAATCCCAAACCGAAAATTAATCCAGAAACAAGGAAGCTCCATAATCTTTTTGTGCGCGAGCCGCGAAAGAAAAAGTAAAAAGCAAAAGTTAAGACAAGAGGCAGGAGTATGGCGCGAAAACCTATCCTGCTAAAATTGATATGCCAAAAAGAAATCGCCAGAAAGAAACTCGCCAGCAGGGCAACGGGGCGGGAAAACAATTCTTTTGCCAGAAGATAAAGGCCAAAGACAGTTAAAATTCCGGCGAGAGCTGAAATAATTTTAAAAGACCAAAGCGATACCCCAAAAACGGAAAAAGCAAAAGATATGAGCAGGAAAAAAAGGCCTTCTCTGCCGTGATTTTCAGGATAGAACACCTGAAACTTTCCGGTATCCAAAATTTGCAAAGCAGTATTGGCGTTAATTGCTTCATCTGGCCAAAGCCCCGGCGGAATTGAGTCCAACTGCCACAATCTAAAAAACCCTGCTACAGCTAAAATAATCAGCAAAAACAAGAAAGATTTCCTGTCCATCAGGTATGATAACATATTTTCAACTTCAAACTAAAATTTTGCTGCTTCTCTAAACCAATGGCCAAACCTACAATCTAAGCTGTGCTGCGGAGGAATACCCGTTGTTAGAAGCTTAACCGCATCTGTAAAAAGTTCCGGAATGTCTGAAGGGTTTGTTTCTATTTCTTGAAGTTCTTTTCTAAAAGGCAATCTATCTCCAAAACCATCTTCTTTATTCACGATATAAAAAGCTAAATAACCTTTTCTGGGAGTTGGAAATCCGTTTTTTTCCAAAAGAAAAGTATAAATATCCATTTGTGTTTGAAAACGGTCATAAACAGTCGCCACCTTGCTGCCAGTGGATTTGTAATCAAGCGGGGCAAATTTTCCATCCGAAAATTCTAAAATATCATCAACCGCCCCCAAAAGAGTTGCGTTCAATGTCTGGTCATAAAATCTTATTCCAACTCGATTTGAACGCCATTGATTTAACAGGGCCTGATTTGAAAAAAGTTTGGCTGGAATATTATTGGCCAAGAGCAAAGGATGCGACTCTCCTTTTATCCTATAGCTGTCAAATTCTTGCTTCAAAAGAATATCCACAGCCATATTAAGCGCGTAAGGATATGGCGAGGGCCTCTTGACGCCTTTCCTTTTTTCCAGCCAAAAACAATGAGGACACTCTAAAAATAAATCCAAAGAATTGGGCGAAAGTTGCACTTGTGC
>CAYJRW010000008.1:0-19810 GCA_964372865.1 uncultured Candidatus Saccharibacteria bacterium
GAGGTTATTTGTCAACTGTGGATAACTTTCGCTTTTCTTTCGCTTTGGTTTTGGTATAATATATTAATCTGTGGATAACTATTATGCTCACCAAAAAACAAAAACAAATACTCAATTACCTCACTAGATACGTTAGGAAGCATGACTACGCTCCTTCTTTAGAAGAAATAAAGAAGCATTTCAGATTGTCTTCAGTCGCCACCGTGCACAAACACATAAAAAATTTAAAAGCAGGAGGACATCTTGAAAAGGTTGAGAATCGGCCGCGCTCAATTACGTTGAATAAAAAAAGAGAAAGTTCAGAATTAGTAGCCATTCCTTTACTTGGCACAATAGCGGCCGGCCAGCCGATTGAAGCAATCCAGGATAAAGAGACTATCGCCATCCCAAAGAGTAAAGTTCCTCGCTTATCTGAAGTTTATGCGCTTCGCGTGGTTGGCAACAGCATGATGGACGAGAATATAAATGATGGCGATATCATTTTGGTAAAACATCAAGCAACGGCCGAAAACGGACAAAAAGTGGTTGCGCTTATAGATAACTATGAAGCAACACTAAAGAAATACTACCGGGAGAGGGGACGCATTCGCCTGCAGCCCGCTAATAAAGGTATGGAGCCACTTATTTTCCGAAACGGGCGAGATGTCTCAATTCAAGGAATAGTACTTGATGTTATTCGCGAAGAGGCACCGGTAGGCATATCTTTTCCGGAAGTCAAAACAGAAGTTAGACAATACAAAAAACTTCCCTTGAATGAGATTATTTGTGGAGATGCAATAGAGGAAATGAAAAAAATACCAGACAACTCGATAGATATGACATTTGCTGATCCACCATTTAATCTAAACAAAAAATATAGCAACTATAAAGATAAAAAAGCCACTGAAGATTATATTGAGTGGTGCGAGCAATGGCTTAGGGAAATGGTAAGAATTACAAAACCGACTGGCTCAATTTTAGTACACAACATACCAAAATGGTTAGTATACTTTGCTAACTACCTTAACAAAATCGCTGTATTTAAACACTGGATTGCGTGGGATTCTATGAGTACTCCCCTCGGAAAAACATTATTGCCGGCACATTACGGTATACTTTTCTATACCAAGTCTACCAAAGGATTTAAGTTCCATGAACTTAGATCGCCGCACAAAAAATGCCGAACGTGTGGTGAGATGATTAAAGATTATGGAGGAAAGAAAAGCCAAATCCATCCCCACGGAACGCTATTAAGCGATGTATGGACTGATATTCACCGTATAAGGCATAATGCGCGTAGGGATGCTCATCCATGCCAACTACCCGAGCCACTACTTGAACGGTTGATATTGATGACTACAGACGAGAGCGATGTAGTGCTTGATCCTTTTATTGGCGCAGGAACAACTGCGCTTGCGGCAAAGCGACTTGGCCGAAATTATATCGGCATAGATATAGACCCAAAGTATAAGAAAATCGTTGCCGACAAAATAAAGAAGGTTAACTACCGTTTGAGCAATGGCTATAAGTACAGTGGTGATGTTACAGAAACGGCGTCGAAGTATTTAAGAAACCTAACTATATCAGAAGATGAGGGAATTTATCCGATAGATAATCCAAAACTCGTCGGTAACAATAAAAAATCGATAGGCAAATCAACAACCCCCGCGCTCTTTTAGAGGTCTTTACCAATTTTCTTGATGATTAATCTGTGTTTTTTTATTATTCGTTTTGATCGATAAAGTATAGTTTTGTTAAATAAGTCTTTGAACTGTTTAAATGTTTTGATAGGAGAATCTGCGTCAAAATCTTTAGGCCTTAAATTGCCATCTTTTTCTCGGTACTTTAAAAGTTTATCTTTGTTAACTCCGGCAAATTTATAAAATGGAGCAATTTTAACGCTTAAAACATCCTTAGTTCTGTCATCAAAATTATAAATAACGAAAATGTAATAAATATTATCTCCGCCGAATCTTTTAATTCTTTTTGGCCACTCGCTTAGCGTCCCCATATCATTCTCGCTGTTCTTCACTCGGATCCATTTACCATTGCGGTTTTGACTTCTATTGCCCGACTTGAATTCGATAGCAATCGGCGGCGAAGTTTTTAATTCAAAATCTGGAAAGTAATTTTTGTGCGGGGCAACAGCATAATCTGCTTTACTTTTAATAAACCCTGCATCTTCAAAAACTTTAATAATCGCGGCCACAAGATATTCTTCTATCTCAGTACCAAAAGTACGGTAGTTAAAATCCCTACCGTTTACAACATTCTTTATATAGCTCAATATCTCCTTATCAACAGAAATTAGCGTACGAATAGCCTTATCGCCATTTTGATTTTTACTTTTATCGGTTGCCATATATACTTCATTACCTTGCTCAATACGCCAAGCACCCGGCGTATTAAAAAAACTTCGTATTCTTATATTATTAGCGTACTCCTGTTTTGAGATAAAGGCAAGGTTGGGTTGTTATCAGTCTTGACAGGGGAGTGATAATGAATTATTATTAAATATAGAATGTCTATTACTGAAAGGCAGAATAGAATACTTGATGCGATTATTGGAGAATATATTGAGTCGGCAAGGCCGGTTTCTTCACAGCTGCTGGAGAAAAAGTTTGATTTTGACATTCGGCCGGCAATGCTCAGAATAGAGATGCAGAAGCTGACAGATGAGGGTTATCTTTTCCAGCCGCATACTTCGGCAGGCAGAATGCCTACGGACAAGGGTTATAGATTTTTTGTAGACGAGTTATTAGAAGCACAACCCGAAGAGCTTGACATGGAAGATTGGGAAGATTTGCAGGCAGAAGATAGCATTAAATTCCTACAGGTATTAACCAAGAATTTGGCTTTGGCTTCAGACGCCCTTGTTTTGAGTTATCTTAAGAAAGAAAAAATTTTTTGGAAAGAAGGGTGGGAAGAAATTTTAAGGGAGCCCGAATTTAGCAAAAAAGAATACATCATGAATTTTACTGAATTCTTGGAAAATTTTGAGGAAAACATTGAGGACTTGAAAATAAATTCCGAAATCAAAATTTATATTGGCAGAGAAAATCCATTTAAAAAAGCCGAGGATTTTAGTATAATAATTTCCAGGTGTCATATGCTGGAAGATGAGGGGATTATTTCGCTTTTGGGCCCCAAAAGAATGGACTATGATAAAAATATCGTGCTGATTAATTCTTTGAAGAAATTATTGTATGGAGAAAAATGAACTTACGGAAAAATTAAAGGAATGCGAGAAAACGAAACAAGAGTACTTGGCAGGGTGGCAGAGAGCGAGAGCCGACCTTTTGAATTATAAAAAAGAAGAGATGGCAAGGGTGGGGGATATTTTTAAGTATGCCAACGAAGGTTTGATTTTGAAGATGCTGCCGATTATTGATAACCTTGAAATTGCCCTGAAAAATTTGCCGGATAAAGGGTTCTCGCAGATTAAAGAACAGATTTTACGTTTTCTGAAAGAGCAGGGCGTGGAAGAAATACAATCAATAGGAGATAAGTTTGACCCGAATTTACACGAAGTTGTTGAAGAAATAAAAGAAGAGGACAAAGAAAGCGGCATTGTCTTGGAAGAAGTTCAAAAAGGTTATACAATAAACGGCAGGCTGTTGAGACCTGCTAAGGTAAAAATAACTAAATAAAATTTAAATTTATGGCAAAAGTTTTAGGTATAGATTTAGGTACAGCCATTTCAAAGATGGCTGCAATTGTTCAGGGCGAACCAAAATGTTTGGAAAACAGGGAGGGTTCTGTTTTGACGCCTTCTGTTGTGGCTTTGTCAAAATCAGGAGAAAGATTGGTGGGAATTTTGGCTGAAAGACAGTCAGTAACCAATCCAAAAAACACGATTCATTCCGTTAAAAGATTTATTGGCAGAAGGTTTTCAGACCCTGAAGTCCAAAAAGAATTAAAACTCCTGAGCTATGAAACAAGAGAGAGAAAAGATGGGGAAGTGGAAGTTAAATTGGGCGACAAGTGGCTGACTCCAATTGAGATTTCAGCAATGATTTTGCAAAAACTAAAATTGGACGCTGAAGAAAAATTAGGTGAGAAAATTGACTCCGCAGTCATTACTTGCCCAGCAAACTTTGACGACTCTCAAAGAAAAGCCACAAAAGCAGCAGGTGAAATTGCAGGCCTTAAAGTTTATCGCATTATTAATGAGCCGACAGCCGCGGCCTTGGCTTATGGATTTGGTAAAAAAGAGGCAGAGAAAGTGGTTGTTTACGACTTTGGTGGCGGAACTTTTGATGTTACAGTTTTAAACATTGCTCCAGATACTGTTGAAGTTATTGCCACCGGAGGAGAAGCACACTTGGGAGGCCGCGATTTTGACCAAAAAATTATTAATTCGGTGGTTGAGGAATTTAAAAAAGAGCAGGGGATTGACCTTTCAAAAGATCCTTTAGCTCTTCAGCGGCTAAAAGAAGCTGCTGAAAAAGCGAAAATTGAATTGTCTTCTGCGTTGGAAACGGAAATAAACCTGCCCTTCATCACTTCTGACCAGGCTGGCCCCAAACATCTTTTGTATAAACTGACTCGCTCTCAATTTGATAATATGACACGAGAGCTGATTGACAGGTCTATTGAAAGAACTAAAAAAACGCTTGAAGAGGCAAAATTGGCTAAAGGGGAAATTAATGAAATCGTTTTAGTCGGCGGAACGACTTTAATGCCTTCTGTCAAGGAACAGGCTAAAGCACTTTTTGGCAAAGAACCGAATAAGAGTATTAACCCTGAAGAAGTTGTGGCAATGGGAGCAGCCATACAGGCAGAAATTTTGCGAGCGAAAGAGCAGGGTCAAGCTCCAGAAGGAGACATAAAATCGGTTTTACTTTTGGACGTCTTGCCTCTTTCTTTAGGGATTGAAACCCTGGGCGGAGTCAATACTCAAATGATTGCCAAAAACACAACCATACCCACAGCCAAAACCCAGATTTTTTCAACTGCGGCTGACAACCAGACATCAGTTGAAATTAATGTTTTGCAGGGTGAAAGGCCAATGGCTCAGGATAATCGTTCAATTGGCAGATTTATTTTAGATGGCATTCCTCCCTCCCCGAGAGGCATTCCGCAAATAGAAGTTGGTTTTGACATTGACGCTAATGGAATTTTGCAGGTTGTTGCTAAAGACAAAGCCATGGGCAAGAGCCAGTCAATCAGAATTGAAGGTTCAATAGGCCTGTCAAAGGAGGAGATAGAGAAAATGAAAAAAGAAGCTGAAATGTACGCGGCAGAAGACCAGAAGAAAAGGGACTTGATAGAAACAAGGAATTTTGCAGATAATCTGATTTATACTACAGAAAAGACATTAAAAGAAGCTGGAGACAAGGTGTCTGCTGAAACAAAAAAGGAGATTGAGGAAAAAGTTGATGCTTTGAAGAAAGTCAAAGATGGTGATAATATGGAAGAGATAAGACAAAAGACGCAGGAATTATCGCAAGCGATTCAAAAAATTGGAGCCGAAATGTACAAACAGGGAGGAAACGAACAAAAACCGCCAGAAGAAGGAGAATACAAAGAGAAATAACATATGGCGAAAGATTATTACCAAATTTTGGGCGTTGCCAAAAACGCTTCAGCCGAAGACATCAAGAAGGCCTATTACAAGCTGGCGCACAAGTTTCATCCTGACAAAGGCGGGGACGAAAAAAAGTTTAAAGAGGTCAACGAGGCATATCAGGTTTTATCCAATAAAGAAAAAAGGGGCCAGTATGACAGATTCGGCAGAGTGTTTGAAGGCGGAGCAGGAGCAGAACCCGGCTTTGATTTTCAATGGGCTTGGGGAAGACCGGATGTAGATTTTGAATTTGATTTTGGCGATTTGGGAGAAATGGTGGAAGAAATGTTCGGCTTTGGCTCGCCCCGCAGAACAAAGGATTTAAAAAAAGGAAAAGACATTGAAGCTGACATTGAAATTTCTCTGGAAGAGACGTTAAGAGGAAGAGAGAAAGAAATCTTTATTGATAAATACATTCTATGCTCGCGCTGTCAGGGCCAGGGGGCTGAGCCCGGAACCAAAATAAACGAGTGTTTTTCCTGCAGGGGGACAGGTCAGGTTCAGCAGATTAAAAGAAGCGTTTTTGGCTCATTTACCAGATACACCATTTGTCCTGAATGCAAGGGAGAGGGCCAGAGGCCTGAAAAACTCTGCAATGTTTGCAAGGGACAAGGCAGAGTGAATGGAGAAGAAACAATAAAAATTTTTATTCCCTCGGGTGTTGACACAAATCAGATAATTAGAGTTGAAGGAAAAGGTGAAGCAGGTAAAAGAGGAGGAAAATCAGGCGACTTGTATGTCAGAATTTTTGTTAAAAAACATTCTTTTTTTGAGAGAAGGGGAGATGATTTATACATCTCTCTTCCAATTTCTTTCTCTCAAGCGGCCTTGGGAGACGAAATTGAAGTTCCCATCTTGGAAGGAACTAAAATCCTGCTAAAGGTTCCTGCTGGTACAGAATCAGGGAAAATTTTAAGCATCACAAGCAAAGGCATCCCCCATTTTTCAGGATACGGAAGGGGAAATATGTATGTTGAATTGCTGATTAAGACGCCAAAGAAATTAACGATGAAACAAAAAGAACTGTTGGAGAAATTGAAGGAAGAAGGAATATAGGTAGACCCGCCCCGCCCTCTGAGCTGTTGGGCAACTCCTTGAGAGTAATATAAATGCACAACTTGACTTACTTTGGAATAACGTCTAAAAGCATAGAGGGCGGGGCCCCGCTAACTCAATTGGTAGAGTAACGGCCTTTTAAGCCGTGAGTTGCAGGTTCGAGTCCTGCGCGGGGCATTTTTTATTTTATAATTAAGATATGCACAGGGTAATTCTTCATATTGATATGGATTATTTTTTCGCGCAGGTGGAAGAAAGGGAAAATCCGCAATTTAGAGGAAAGCCGGTGGTGGTTGGAGCCGATCCCAAAAAAGGCCAGGGCAGGGGAGTGGTTTCTACGGCAAATTATGAAGCAAGAAAATATGGAATTCATTCGGCTCTTCCTATTTCCAAGGCCTATCAGCTTTGCCACAATGCCGTATTTTTGCCTGTAAATATTGAGCTTTATCAAAAAGTTTCAGAACGAATAATGGAAATTATCAAAAAATTCTCAAAAACATGGGAAATTGTTTCCTTAGACGAGGCCTATTTAAATATTCCTTTAATACATATAAAAAAGCCATGGCAGAATTATGTGTATGGCTTAGCAAAAGAACTAAAGCAAGAAATTTTTGAAAAAGAGAAGTTAACCTCGACAATCGGCATAGGGCCAAATAAGTTAATTGCCAAAATGGCTACTAATAAAGCTAAACCAAACGGACTTTTGGTAATACAGCCAGAGCAAATTGAAGAATTTTTAGATCCTCTTGATATTGAGGATTTGCCGGGAATTGGGGTAAAGACTGGCGAAAAATTAAGAGCCCTTGGAATAAACAAAATTAAAGAGCTTAAAAAACTACCAAAGAAAAACCTTAGAGAAACATTCGGAAAAGTGGGGGAGAGGATTTACGAAATAGCCAGAGGAATTGATGAAACGCCTGTCATATCAGAGGAGATTATAAAATCAATTGGCCGGGAACACACTTTTGAAAAAGATACGAGAGACCCTGAGATTATTTTTGAAATTTTTGATAGAATTATTGAAAAGATTTGGGAAGAGTTGGTTGAGAATAAATTTTCCTTCAAGACAGTAACTGTTATCTGCCGGTTTCAGGGTTTTGAAACACATACAAAATCAGGGACATTAAAAGAACCAAATAATAGTTTAGATGTTTTGACAAAAAAAGCTAAAAAACTGATTTTGAAATTTTTGCTGGAAAGCAAAAAGCCGGTTCGCTTGGTTGGCTTGCGGGTTAAAGTTCGCTGAGACTTTCGTCTCATCTCGCGCCTCTTGGCTAAAGCCTCGGCGTTTGATGTTTTTTTAAAAATTTGCTATAAACTAAGTGGTGGAAACAAAGAATAAAATCATTTTTCTTGCTTTGGGCCTTGTTTTGGTAGGCAGCTCTTTCGGTTTTGGGGTTTTCTTTGGATATGACTTGGGACAGACGCAATGTCCTGTTTGCAAGCCGGAAGACCTTGATTTTTCCCTTTTTTGGGAGGCGTATCACAAACTTGAGGAAAATTTTGTTAACGGGGAGAAAATTGATACAAAAACGATTCTTTACGGCGCCATTTCAGGCATGGTAAAGTCCCTTGAAGACCCTTACACTGTTTTTTTCCCGCCAGAAGACGCCAAGGTATTTGAGGAAGATGTTAGAGGGGTTTTTGAAGGGGTGGGAATAGAAATTGGCATAAGCAAAGGTCAGCTGCAGGTCATAGCCCCTTTGGAAGGAACACCTGCTCAAAAAGCGGGTTTAAGGCCCGGCGACAAAATTATTCAAGTTGATGAGACCCCAACAGCTGACTTAACTATTGAAGAGGCGGTGCGTCTGATTAGAGGACCGAAAGGAACCAAAGTCAAACTGACAGTTTTCAGAGATGAATGGGACAAAGCCCGAGAAATTGAAATTGAAAGAGCAGTGATTGAAATTCCATCATTGAAATTAGAATTCAAGGATAATAACATTGCTTATTTGAAGTTGTATCAATTTAGCGAAACAGCAGTGTCTGATTTTAGAACAGCTGCCATTGAGATTTTGGAAAGCCCAGCAAAAAAATTGGTTCTGGACCTAAGGTCAAACCCTGGCGGCTATTTGGAAGTGGCTCAAGAGATTGGGGGCTGGTTTTTGGAAAGGGGTCAGGTTATCGCTATTGAAGATTTTGGCAAGGAAGACAGAAAAGAGTTTAAGTCAGATGGCCCAAGTCGGCTTTTAACTTACCCCGTTGTTGTTTTAATCAATGAGGGTTCTGCTTCTGCTTCTGAAATTTTGGCAGGCGCGCTTCGTGATAATCGCTCAATAATCTTAATTGGAGAAAAGTCATTCGGCAAAGGGTCAATACAGGGTTTGGAAAAATTAAGAGACGGGTCGTCTTTGAAAATTACCATTGCCAAGTGGCTCACTCCAAAAGGAAATGCTTTAAGCGATGTTGGCCTTGAACCAGACATTAAAGTGCAAATGACCGATGAGGACTACGAAAAAGTGCGAGATCCACAACTTGACAGGGCGCTTGAAGTGCTAAAGAATCTATAATAAAATCATTATAGTCGGATGAGATAAATCTCATCCTCATCTTCGATAGTCAGATGAGATAAATCTCATCCTCATCTTCGCTAACGCTTAATATATGAAGGTTATTCTCCTTCAAGACGTAGACAAGCTCGGAAAGAAGTATGAAATAAAAGAAGTCAAAAATGGTTACGCCAGAAATTTTTTGATTCCCAAAGGGCTGGCAAGGGCAGCTACTAAAGCCGCTTTAAAATGGGCGGAAATGCAAAAAGAAATTGAAACAAAAAAAGAAGAAGAGGGACTAAAGCAAGTGCAGCAGTTGGCTTCTGGCATTGACGGGCAGGAATTGGCAATATCGGTAAAAACTGGCGAACAGGGTGAAATGTTTGAGTCAATAACAATCCAAAAAATTTATGAAAAATTAAAAGAGCTCGGCCTTAACGTCAAAAAAAATCAAATTGTACTTGCCGAACCAATTAAAGAACTAGGTGAGTTCCCGATAAAAATTAAGTTTAACCACAATTTGGAAGCGGAAATAAAAATAATCATAACAGAAGAAAAATAACAATCCGAATTCCCCTAAGAGAAACCAGAAGGTGGTCTTTGGGGGGGTCAAAGAATTACATGGCAAGATATATTTTTGTTGCTGGCGGAGTGATATCTGGCGTTGGTAAGGGAGTTACAACAGCAGCCATAGGCAAAATTCTGCAGTCAAAAGGATTTAAGGTTACGGCAATCAAAATTGACCCTTACGTCAATGTGGATGCCGGCACCATAAGACCCACAGAGCATGGAGAGGTTTTCGTAACCGAAGACGGTACTGAATGCGACCAGGATATTGGAAACTATGAAAGATTTTTAGACACAGATATATACGATATCAATTATATTACCACAGGAAGGGTTTATCTCTCCGTAATACAAAAAGAAAGAAGATTTGAATATGAAGGAGAGGATGTGGAAGTAGTGCCGCACATTCCAGAAGAAGTAATTTCTCGCATAAACACCGTTGAGGCCCGAACGAAAGCCGACTTTATTTTAGTGGAAATAGGCGGAACAGTGGGGGAATACCAAAACATTCTTTTCCTTGAAGCAGCCAGAATGATGAAACTCAGACATCCCGAAGATGTTGTTTTTATTTTGGTGAGCTATCTGCCCGTGCCAAAAATCATCGGCGAAATGAAGACAAAACCGACCCAATACGCCACAAGGACACTGAATTCCGTCGGAATCCAGCCAGATATCATCATAGCACGAGCTGAGTATCCGGTTGACAAAAAGAGAAAAGAGAGAATATCCACTTTTTGCAATGTAGCTCTTGAGGATGTTATTTCTGCTCCAGACGTTAACTTTATTTACGAGATACCGATTAACTTTGAAAAAGATAAGCTCGGCGACAGAATACTTGGAAAATTTGGCTTAAAATCCCGCCTCCGCGATTTGGGTAAATGGCGAAGCTTTGTGAAAAAAGTCCGCCGTCTCAAAAAACTTGTTAAAGTAGGCATTGTGGGAAAATACTTTGGCACAGGCGATTTCACTCTTTCTGACTCATATATTTCTGTTATTGAAGCAATAAAGCATGCGAGCTGGGATTTAGGCCGTGTGCCTGAAATATCCTGGTTGGATGCAGAAAGCTATGAGAAAAATCATCGCTTGCTTTCAGAATTGAAATCTTACGACGGGATTATTGTGCCAGGCGGCTTTGGGTCAAGGGGAGTGGAAGGAAAAATAAAAGCCATTGAATTTTGCCGAAGAAATAAAATTCCTTATTTGGGGCTTTGCTACGGTCTTCAATTAGCTGTGGTGGAATTTGCCAGAAACGTTTGCGGCTTGAAAGGAGCTCATACCACGGAAGTGAATCCCAAAACAAAATACCCTGTTATTGATACCCTCCCAGAACAACTGACTAATATCAAAGAAAAAAGAATGGGGGGTTCCATGCGCTTGGGAGCTTATACTTGCGAACTTAAACCCAATACCATTGCAGCTAAGGCCTATGGCGTAAAATTAATTTCAGAACGACACAGACATCGCTACGAAGTTAATAATGATTTGCGGGATATTTTAGAGAAAAAAGGCATGATTTTTTCTGGAATTAATACCGAAAGAAACCTGGTTGAGATAATTGAACTTAAAAATCACCCCTTCTTTCTCGGCACACAATTTCATCCAGAATTAAAATCGCGGCCTTTAAAACCGCATCCATTGTATAGAGAATTTATCACAGCAGCTATTAGGGCTCAACATTAACGATTTTTACAATCCTTTGAGATTGGTCAAACCGCCTTTTCCTTTTGGTGCCAAAATGAACTTTTCCTGACTTTAAGGCGTAGAGGGTGTCGTCTGAGCCCCGCCCGACATTTTTTCCGGGAAAAAACTTTGTTCCTCTTTGACGAACCAAAATCGAACCTGCTCTTGCGGTTTCGCCTTCAGATAACTTGATGCCAAGATATTTGGGCAGAGAATCTCTACCTAATTTTGTGGCTCCTGCCGCTTTGGTTTTCGCCATAATATACTATGTTACTAAAAATAAAAGAATTTGTCAAAAATAATCAAGCTGATATTATATTAGTAATTGGGGTTCTATTAATTTCGCTGCTGTCTTTCGCTCTAGGTTACATAACCGCCAAAACATATGACAGAGAACCACTCAAATTCCAAGAAAGTCGCTATTATAGGAGCTGGCATTGCAGGATTGTATCTGGCTTGGAAACTTTCAGAGAAAAAGCATAGTGTTACTGTTTTTGAGAGAAGGGGAGTGATAGGCAAGGAGGCATGTTCTGGTCTTTTTTCAGAGAGGATTTTGAGGTTTATTCCGGAAAGCCAAAAATTGGTGCAAAACAAGATTGATTTTTGTTTGCTGCATTTCCCCAAAACGACCTTAAAAATCAACTTTTCCAAAAAGTTCTTTGTAATGAGTCACTATGAGCTTGATAACCTGGTGGCGGATTTGGCAGAAAAATCCGGAGCAAAAATCATCAACAACTCTAACTTAACGAAGCAAGACCTCGTTAAATTGCCTGATGAATTTGACAGGATTATTGGAACTGACGGGGCAAATTCCTTCGTCAGGAAAAGTTTGGGCGGGCCTGAGCCTTATTTTCGTTTGGGCATCCAGGGATTCACTCAGGAAAAAAATAGTGATAACTATGTTGACGCATGGCCGACCAAATATGGTTTCTTGTGGAAAATTCCAAGAGGTGAAGAGCTCGCTGAGAACTCTGTTCTCATCTCACCCCGAGTCCGCTCTTCAGCGGCCTCGGTAGTGGAGTGGGGGATTATTGAAAAACCTGTTAGGGCGAGAAAGATTTTTGAGGAATTCTTGAAAGAAAAAAATATCAGCATATCTAATATAAAGTCAACGCTCGTGCCCCAAGGCCTGGTGATTCCCAAAAATCAAAAAATCACTCTTTGCGGAGACGCCTCGGGCATGACAAAGCCCTGGTCTGGTGGTGGAGTGGCCTGGAATTTGACAGCTGCCAATCTTCTCTTGAAAAATTTCCCGGATTTTCTAAAATATAAGAATGCGGCTAAACGATTCTTTTTGCCAAAAATTATTCTTTCAAAAGCCGCTGCTAAAATGATTTATTTTTTTGGCTGGAAGACACCGTGGGTTTTACCGAAAAATTGGCAAATAGAAAGCGATTTTCTGCTATAATTTGATGAGTATTCCAAATCATTTAGGCATAATATTGGATGGCAACAGAAGATGGGCAAAAGAAAGAGGGCTGCCTTCTTTCGAGGGCCATAGAAGGGGTTTACAAACGGTTAAAAAAATAGTGAACTACTGTAAAGAAAAGGGCATAAAAACCCTGACGCTTTTTGTGTTTTCTACGGAGAACTGGAAAAGGGCTAAAAGAGAAGTTAATTTTTTGATGGGGCTGGCAAAAAAGGCATTAACCAACGATTTTGAAGAGTACGCAGATAAGGGAGTGCGAGTCAGAGTGATTGGTCAAAGAGAAAAATTACCCCAAGATCTAAAAAAAGAAATAAGCAAGATAGAAGAATCAACCAAAAACAATAAAGATATGGTCTTGAATTTGGCTTTGAGTTACGGTGGCAGAACCGAGATTGTTGAGGCAATGAAAAATATTGTCAGAAAAAAAATCAGCCCGGAGAAAATAACAGAAGATGTAATAAAAGAAAACCTGTGGACCTCTGATGTTGACTTAATAATCAGAACAGGAAAAGAACAGAGAATATCCAACTTTTTAATCTGGCAGGCAGCTTATTCAGAACTTTACTTTTGCGAAAAATTCTGGCCTGATTTTGCTGAAAAGGATTTAGACCAAGCTCTCAAAGATTACGCCCGCCGACAGAGAAGATTCGGAAAGTAATATTGTGCGACATTTTGTTTTATTCTCTTAATTTTTTACCGCTGTGATATTGGCGGTGGATGTCGCGTAGCCGTTTGTTTGTTATGTGGGTGTAGATTTGAGTAGTGAGGATACTTCGATGACCCAGAAATTCCTGGATAATTCTTAGATCAACGCCTTGCTCTAATAAATCCGTGGCGTAAGAATGACGAAGGGTATGGGGAGTGGTAGAAACGGGGACTCCGCCTAAAATAGCGTATTTTTTAACGATTCTTTCAATGGAACGGGCGGTTAGGCGACCCTGCGCATCTTTCCGGGCTTTATAATGAATAAATAAAGCTTTTTCTTTATCCTTGCGAGTTTCTAGATATTTCTTTAGCCAAGATAAAGCTCTTCCAGAAAAATAGACAGTTCTTGGATGGCTACCTTTACCAATAATGCTTAATTCTAAATCTTTTTTATCTTTTATGTTGGCAAATTGCTCCCGGTTAAGGGCGACTAGTTCCGCTATTCTAAGGCCGGTTGAGAAAAAAGACTCCAAAATAGCTCTATCCCTTAAACCGTCTCTGGTATTCGTGTCCGGAGCCAGTAAAAGCTTCTCAATTTGACCTAAATTAAGGAATTTTACCGTTTTTTCGGCCAAAGATGCCTTTGGCAGGATTATTTTGTCGGCTGGCAGCGAAACTATGTCTTTGGCCGTAAAATAGCCCAAAAGGGCTCTCAGAGCGATTAAATAGTAGCTCTGGGTGACCTTTTTCAAAGAACGGCCTTTTTCGTCAGTGTAACGGCTTAAATATAGACGATAAGCCCAGATATCTTCACTTGTAAGTTCATGGGGCAAAAAACCTTCTTTTTTTGTCTTCTTCAACCACTTGACAAACTTCTGAAGATAGCGTTGATAATTTTCTTGAGTTCTATTAGCTAATCCTTTTTCTACCTCACAATAATCCAAAAAGCCGTTAATATGTTTTATGATTGGTATATTAGATTTTTCCATAAACAGAATATAACTATTTAAAGTTCGCTTTACCTACATTGTGCGACATTCTCTATATTAATAATAAAGGGCTGAAAACCCTTGTCAAGTGCTCCCCTAACTAATTAATCTATGGTAAGCTTTGTTTAGTTTATTTGAAATAATCCCTGACTTTCAGTATTAAGACAGCTGTGGCAGAATGAGTTATTTTACTTTCCATAACCCATTTAACTGCTTTTTTTAGTGGGACCTTGATAATTTCTATTATCTCCGTGTCTTCTGGCTTTGCTTGAGATTGAGTCAATTCTTGAGCAAGATAAAGGTAGTTATGTGCGAAGAGTACGTTCGTGAAAGGATCAACAATGCCGAAATAAATCCATTTTTTAGCAATTAGTCCGGATTCTTCTTTTAGCTCTCTTTTCGCCGCCTGAATTCTAGTCTCTCCTTTGTTGATGCCGCCGCTTATTGCCTCAATTGTTATTTTGGCAACAGCATAATGATATTCTTTGGTTAGATAAACATTGCCTTCATTATCCAAAGGCAACACTGAAACGCCAGGCATTATTGAAACAACACCGAAAACTCCCCCTTTCCCGTCAGGTCTAATTACTTTATCTTCTCTAACCTTTAGCCAAGGGTTTTGATAAATAACTTTTGTTCCGGTAACTATCCAGGGTCCTTTTCTTCTCCTCATAATTATTTTATCAACTCTTTAATTCTTTCCCAGAGGGATTTTGGGATTTTTAGAAGTTGCTGTTTTATGCCTCCTTTTATTTGTTCTTCTTCTTTTTCAAATTCTTTTTTAATGATTGATTTTCTTTCTTCGGCTAAATCCTTGGCCTCCAAGTAAAACTGCTTTGCCCAGGTCCATAACTTTTGTAAAAATCCCGAAAACAACTGCCAGATTGCTTTTACCACATCTTTTGTTCCTGCTAAAGTGTCTGGCACAGCCAAAGGAGTTGCTATAAGCAGTAAAATTCCGGGTATCGCCAAAAATTTAACGAGTGAGGATTTGTCTTGCTTCATTTATTCTCTTTATCGTTTTTTCCTTGCCCAAAATCTCAGCTATCTCAAAAGGGGAAGCCGAGGCCTCTTTTCCTGTAAGAGCTACCCTCAAAGGCCATAACATCCTGCCTCTGTCTCCTGTTCTTTGAGTTTTTGTAAGCAGAATTTTTTCTAAATTTTCTTTGGTCCAATTCTCGTTGCCTATTTTAGACAATATTTTTTCCAAGTCCTCAAGCGAGCTTAATACTTCCCTATCCTCCATTTGCTTCCATCTTAATAATTCTTTGTCGTAATGCAATTCATCCTCGAAGAAAAAATCTGCCAATTCCGTAATTTCTGAAACTTTTCTAAGCCGCTCTTGGTAAATGCTGACAATCTTTTTTAAATAATCGTGGTTTACTTCTTTAAAATAAGGCAAACAAAGTTCTGTCAGTTTTTCAATTGATTTTTGCCGGATATAAAATCCGTTTAAAAAGTCAAGTCGCTTGATATTAAAAACGGCCCCTCCTTTTTGTACTTTTTCCAAAGAAAACTCTTTAATCAAAGAGGGCATACTATAAATTTCTCTCTCTCCTCCAGGATTCCATCCCAAAAAAGCCATAAAATTGACAATGGTTTCAGGCAGATAACCATCTTTTTTAAATTCCAAAACAGCCGTTGCTCCTTGTCTTTTGCTTAATTTGGAGCGGTCAGGGGCCAAAATTAAGGGCAAATGTGCGTATTCGGGCCTTGGAAAACCAAGCGCCTCTTGAATTAAAATCTGTTTTGGGGTGTTGGCTATATGCTCTTCTGCCCTTATGACGTGTGATATTCGCATTTCAAAATCGTCTATAGCCACTGCAAAATTATACAGAGGGCTCAAAGTATCTCGGGCCACACTGAAATCGCCCATTAAAGAACCATCAAATTCCACCTTTCCTCTGACAAGGTCATCAAACTCTATTTTTTTTACAGTTGTCTTGAACCTGATAATTGAAGGTTTTCCCTCACCCAATTTTTTTTTAATTTCTTTTCTTGATAACTGAGTGCATTTTCCATTATAGCGCCAGGGCTGGCCCTGACTTTCCGCATACTGTCTTTGCGCTTCCAGTTCTTCTTCGGAGCAAAAACAACGATAGACGCTGTCTTCTTTCAGTAGTTTTTGCAGATATTTGGCGTAAATAGAAGTTCTCTCTGACTGCCTATAGGGCCCAAATTTACCTCCGACATCGGGCCCTTCCGACCATTCAAGGCCTAACCATTTTAGCGATTCCAAAATATCCTCTTCAAACTCAGGGCCAGACCTTTCAATGTCGGTATCTTCAATCCTTAAAATAAAACTTCCTTGGTTTTTTTTTGCAAAGAGATAGTTAAAAAGGGCGGTTCTGGCTCCTCCAATGTGCAAAAAGCCGGTTGGGGAAGGCGCAAACCTCGTTCTCACCTCTCCTGGTGCGATGAACTGAAAGTTCATCTTACCTTCGGGCTTTTCGCCCTCGAGCTTTATGAATTTGAAATCGTCTGGAGTCATATATGGAGCGTTAGCGGAGATAAGGATGAGATTTATCTCACCCGATCACTGACTTAAATATTCGACAATATACTCTGCAATGATATTTGCTGCTTCAGGTCTAGAAAAATTTTTAGCCGAATTCTCCATTTCTTTTAACTTTTCTGGTCTAGCAAGCAAGTATTTTACCCCTTGTAAGAAAAAGTGTGGAGTTAGATTGGCTTCTTCGAAAACTTGGCATGCTCCGCTTTCGGCAAACACATAGGCGTTTTTAAGCTGATGGTTCTGGGCTGCTTCTGGCAGAGGAATCAGTAAAGATGGCTTCCCCAGAGCCGCTATTTCAAAAATGGTTCCTGACCCTGCCCTGCTGACAACTAAAGAAGCTGCTTTGTAGGCGTGCTTTAATTCCTCTTCTCCCAAAAACGCAAAAGGGTGATAATACTTTTGGAGTTCTCCTCTGATAACAGCTCTGCTTTCTGCTTCCACTTGTTTAAAGTTAGTTGTGCCGGTTTGATGGAGTAATTCAAAATAGGTCAGAATTTCGGGGAGAATTGCCAAAACCACATCATTAATTCGCTGAGAGCCCTGAGAGCCGCCCAAAATTAAAATTAAAGGCCTTTGGCCGCTCAGCTTGAAGAATTCCTCAGCTTTTTTGTTTTCCCCTTCTAAAATTTCTGCTCGTATTGGATTTCCCACGCAAATCATCTTTTGTGAAGGAAAATATGCCGTTTTTTCTACAGGAAATGAAACGAATATCTCAAGAGAAAAACGACTCGCCAGGCGATTAGCCAGACCAGGAGTTGCGTCTGATTCATGCAAAAAAATTGGAGTCAAAAAAAGCCAGCCAGCCAGCACCACAGGTATTGAACCATAGCCGCCCTTGCTGAAAATAAGGTCAGGCCCGATTATGAAAATGTAATAAAGGGCTTGGAAGAACCCTAAAGGCGTTTTGAAACATATATCAAACACATTTGCAAAGACGCTTCTTAAACCAACGTATCTCCTGACTTTACCTGCCAGAATTGTTTTTACCTTTATTCCTTCTTTTGAGAGCAATTCTTCTGAGAACTCATCTTCGGGGCCCAGATAAAAAAGCCGAAGTTTTTCACCTGGATGCTTCCTTTTCATTGCGCGCGATACGGCAACTATTGGTGATATGTGTCCAGCGGTGCCTCCGCCAGTAAATAGTATTTTCATTAATGGTTAAATTGATTTTCTTGATATATTAAGCAATATTCCCATGCCGGCTAACTCAGCCACCATATGGCTGCCCCCATAACTGATAAACGGCAAAGGAATTCCGGCCAAGGGCACAATGCCAATCATTGCTCCTACATTCAAAAATGCCTGAAGACAAATCCACGAAGTTATTCCCATGCCTGTAAGTTGTAAAAACTTATCTTTTGCTTGTAATGAGATTTTAAATCCTTGCCACAAAATTATCAGAAAAAGAGAAATCAAAATTAAGCTACCCAAAAAACCTGTTTCTTCCGTGAAAATGGCAAAGATTGAGTCGGTCATTGACTGGGGTAAAAAACCAAATTTTTGGCGAGACATACCCAAGCCCAAGCCCAAAATTCCCCCTGACCCTATTGCAATTAAAGATTGTTTTATTTGATATCCTATTCCCAAAGGGTCGGTTTCCGGATTCAAAAATACCAGCCACCTCTGCATTCTATAGGGCGCCAGTTTGATTAAAGAGACAAGGGCTGAGAACCCCATTGCCATCATTAACAAACTGTGCCAAAAAGGAGTCCCTGCCAAAAAATAAATTAAAAATCCTACCACAACAATGATTCCCAAAGTGCTTATGTCTGGCTGCAAAATCAAGAGCAGTGCCATAAGACCAATCACAATCAAGAAAGCAATTAAGGTTCGACTAAATTCCAATGCAGATTTTTTGGCAATCCAGCTCGTTTTTCTATGCGAAGTTCTTGACGTCAGGAAACTTGCCAAATATAACACCGATGTCAGTTTTAAAAATTCCGACGGCTGAAAGGTTATGTTCCCACCCAGAGAAAGCCATCTGGTTGCACCCCCTGCGGTTACTCCGACTTTTGGCAAAAATACCATTGCTGCGAGAATTAAATTTATCAAAAGCAGCAGGGGGACAATTTTTTTTAAAAAATCCGTGGGTATTTGCCTGGCTATTAAAAAGAGTACTATTCCCGGAATTATTCCAAAAAAAATCTGATGGTTGAGAAAAGAATAAGGATTGCCGAATCTCTCTTGTGAAATGACAGCTGAGGCAGAACTTAAAATCAATATTCCCAAAATTATCAGGATAGATATAACAATAATTAAAATATAGTCGGGTCTATTGGCGGCCATATATATCCACGTATTTTTTAAATAAGTCGCCTCTCTGTCTATAATCTTGAAAGATTCCAAAGGAAGCTGAAGCAGGAGAAAGCAAACAGATTTTTCCTTTGGCAGTGTATTTTAAGGATAATTTGACGGCGTCTGCCATATTGCTGACGAAGAAAGGTTCTTTAGTTTTTCTGTTCTTTTGTATTCTGGAAATTTCTTGCCAAATTCTCAGGCCTGAGGGTGGAAAAAGTATTATATTTTTAATTTTACTATTTAAAATCCTCCTTGCCAAATTTTTAAAATCCTGTCCCCTATCAAAACCGCCAGAAATTAATGTCTGCACGTCCTTTCCGAGATAATCCAAAGCGAAAATTGCGGTTTCAGGAATGGTTGATAAAGAGTCGTTGTAAAACTTGATTTTCTTGAATTCTCCGGCAAATTCCAGACGATGAGGTAAATTTTCAAACTTTTTCAGCATCGGCGCATTAAAAATCTTAGCCACCGCTCTTGCGGCGGCTATATTAAGGTCGTAGTATTCTCCCTGAATTGGAATCTTTCGCGCCCGCGAATCATTGGCTATTTTTTTGCAGATTTTATCCTGGGAATTGTAAATAAAATAATCTTTCT
>CAYJRW010000009.1:0-19104 GCA_964372865.1 uncultured Candidatus Saccharibacteria bacterium
CGTTTTTGAAATGCTTAATTTTTGCTTTTTTAGCGGCTTGGTCAACTCTTATGGCAACAACATCAACCTGCCATTGAGAGTCAAGAGGAACTCTGTTTTTCATTAACCAGCTTTCGGCCGTTTTCACCAGCTTTCGCTGTTTTTGAAAATCAACTTTGTCTTCGGGTAAAAAACTATCCTGTAAACGCAAAGTTTTTACTTCAACGAAGCTAATAATATTTTCTCTCTTGGCCACAATATCAATCTCTCCTCTCTGGGGCCCTGAAACAAATTTTGCATAATAATTTTTGTCCAAAATTTCATATCCTTTCTTTTTCAAAAATCTTTCTGCAATTCTCTCTCCAAAATTTCCTAAATTTTTACTGTCCATAATTACGTTTCATCTTTGGGGCGATGTGTCTTTTTGATAAGGAGGGTAGAATTCTGGGTCAATTGTTCTTTCAAAGCAAGTGCGGGAAGCTGTATGCAGCCATAGTTCTCCGTCAAACCGGTCCGGAAACACGGGCTTGGGAGTTTGTACCGTTTCGTTAATGCTGGAAGTTTTAAAGTTGGCACAAAGCTCAAAAGATAGCTCAGAAATTATGCGGTACTCATACGACTCTCCTGTTTCAGGATCGCTCGGCGGTAAAAATCCGCGAAGCTCGTCTCTAAGTTCTTCCAGGGAACCTGGCAGCTTTTCTTTTGCTCTCCAGAACTCAACTGTTTGGAATTGAATTTGCTGTAGGTCTGAAATTCGCCTTTCGTCAAAACGCCGCATCCTTTCTGCCTGAGGAGAACCTGCTGAAAAATAACCAAAGACCATAAGAACCATTGTAAGCAAAACCGCGCTTTTGACAAAGGCATTCATCTTTTTGTCTTTGGTTGCCGGAATTTCTTTTTTAACGCTCCAGCCGTAGTAAAGAAATACGACTGCTGCAACTAAAAGCACCGACACAACTTTCAGAAAGAAACGAATCGTCAACTCGCCTTCCAAATATCTAAAAATTAAAGCAACCAAATCCCCGGCTATTACCAAAAGCGCAACAAAAATAGTGAAGTAAAGAAGCCACTTTCTGGTTTTAAGTTCCCTTTTTTCTGGATATTTTGCAACTTCTTTTTGCAAAAAAGAGTTTGCCCACAGATAAAGCGGGAACATCACCGTAAGAACGGCCAGAGGCCACCTGACAGCTCCCTCAGCTGACCTTCCAAATCCCAAATCAAGCGGATCAGGGAAATAGACGTTTATCAACTGAAAAACCAAGGCAACCAAAGAAACCAAGCTTACGTAAAGCGCAATTATTGTGAAAAGATGCAAAAATACGTCTTTTGGTCCTGTTTTTTTAGCTTCTTCCATATAATAAATTCTATAACTATTTTATTTTTTTACAAATGACCGAGCCAGCTCGGTCATTTATTTGTGGACCTGGGCAGAATCGAACTGCCGTCTGTGCAATGCGAATGCATCGTTTTACCACTAAACTACAGGCCCGAAAAAGATGCGGGGGTTCTCTTTGGCTATGTTTGGCTACTCCACCATTACTTGCATATGGGCCTTGACGACTCCTGTTGCAGGCCAGTAAGAGGTGATGGTGCAAGAAGCGGTGGCAATGAATTCAAAAGGCGCGGAGGCGCCGGGTGCAAGCGAGGGAATCTCGTCACCGCAGCCGGCAAAACGCAGGCCGCCGTAGTAGACGTTTTGCGTGCTAACTTGGAAAGCGATCTTGATTTGATTGCCGCTAGAAACCGTGATTGAGCTGATGTCTTTGTCATCTATGTAGAATCCATTGTCATTGGCCAGAATTTGGAATTCCTGAACACCTTGCTCGGGTGCGGGTGCTGGCTCGAGCTGAGGCGGTGATTCTGGAGACGGAGTCGGCTGCGGAGCCGGTTGCGGCTGGGGTTGTAGGCTATACGGTTGCGGTGCCACAGGTTCCGTAGTTGTTTCCGCTTCCGGAGTTGACGAAGTGGCGGTTGGCATAACTTCCTCTTGCTCCTCAGCCGGTTCTAATTCTGTAGGAGCAACGCTTTCTGGCTGGTTGTTGAAAATCAGCCAAACCCCCGCACCGACGATGACCAAGAATGTCACTGCCGCGACAAATTGTTTTTTGAAAATATCCACGGGCTTAATATTATAGCAAACTTTAATAGATACGTCTTTGCTGGTCGGGCTGTCCGGATTTGCACCGGAGCTAAATCCTCCCGAAGGACTCGTGCTGCTGTTACACTACAGCCCGCATATTATTCATATCCCCCGTGGTGGAAAAACAGGCTTCTTCGTGAGCGATAGCGAAGGAAAAAACGTTAGAAACCGAAGGTGTCTAAAGCAGGGGTCTGGGGATCATGTCACCCAATACTTCTTTTTTGTCATTTCGTCCTGTTTTATTTCCAATTTTTCCCTTCCTTTTCTCGCGTCCACGGCAAGTTTTTTTAATTTTTCGTCAGACAATTTTCCCAGTTTTTCAATTTCCTTTTCCAAAAATTCTTTTTTGTTCTTTTTTGGGTCCTCTAAAACATAGCTAAGTAGGACATCTAATATTTGTCCTATCTTGGGCCCTTGTCCTATCTTCAATATTATCATTACATCCTGTCCGTTGACCTTAAGCATTTTAACAGAGATTGGGTCTTGGGAAACCTTTTCAATAAGATATCTCAGATGCCTTAGTTTATATGGTTCTGCTTTGGGCACGCCCGAACCAATTCTGTCTGCCATCCTTACTTGGAGCAATTCCTCCATATTTCCAGGGCCTACCTGACGAACCAGTCGTCTGACAGAAGAAGCAGTAACTTCGCCGACATTATAGTAAAAAAGGTGGTATCTGACAAGCTTGGCTATTTTTTCAATGTCTTTTTTTGGGAATCTCAGCCGATTTAAGATTTGGGCTGTCATTTTTGCGCCGACAATTTCGTGGCCGTAAAAAGTGGAGTCAGGACCATCGCCTTTTTTGACGCGAGGTTTTCCAATGTCGTGAAACAAAGAGGCAATTCTTACATGTTTATTAAAATTTTTTTCCGCCGAGTATTTCAGAGCAAATAAGTTGTGGTGATAGCAGTCATAAATATGGTGCTTATTCTGCCCTACTCCATAACCCTCTTCCAGCTCAGGAACAATATATTTTAAAAGGCCGAGTTCTCTTAAAAGTTCTATGCTGTCCTCGGCTCTTTCAGTCATAATTACCTTTACAAATTCATCTCTAATACGCTCTTTGGAAATCGCCTGAAGCCAGTGAGAGTTTTTCTTAACTGCCTCTGCCGTTTTTGGCTCAACTTCAAACCCTAAAGTTGTCGCCAGTCGCACAGCCCTGAGCATCCTTAAAGCATCCTCTGAAAACCTGTCTTCCGGGTTGCCGACTGCCCGAATAATTTTCTCTTTAAGATCTCTTTGGCCATCAAAAGGGTCAATAACTCTAATTTTTAATTTCCCTGCCGGATAAATTCCACCCGCCCCTTTCCCATAAAATTGAGCTAAGGGTTGTGGCTCGAGTGAAAGTGTCTTTTTTACCCCCATTGCCATGCTATTCACTGTAAAATCTCTCCTGGCAAGATCTTCTTCAATTGTTGTGGCAAATTTAACTTCGTCCGGGTGGCGCTTATCAGTGTATTTGGCTTCTGAACGAAAAGTCGTTATTTCTATTTCTTTTAGTTTTGGGCTCTGGCTGTCTGTTTGAACGGTAACTGTAAAAAATTGGTTGCTGTAAAAACTCTTTGGGAAAATCCTCTGTATTTCTTGTGGTTTAGCTGAAGTTGCCACATCCCAGTCGTCCGGCTCCGCGCCTCTTAATAAATCCCGAACACACCCACCAACAATATAGGCATCAAAGCCTGCTTTCTCCAGTTGGGAAATTACAGATTTTACTTCTTTGGGAATTTTCATAAGCTCTGTGGATAGATTCTATATCAAAATTTGCCTTTTTTCAATTATTTCTGGTAGAATATATAAACCAGCTTCGCTGGTTCTCGCTTCCGCCCTCCTGAAAGGAGGGGTAAGCGAGCCCTGGGTCTATTATATAACCACCCAAAGGTAGACCCGCAAAACTAACTTCGTTAATTTTGCCCCTGTGGTGTAATGGATAACATATCTGCCTTCGAAGCAGAGGACTGCAAGTTCAACTCTTGCCGGGGGCACCACAATGAGAAAATTTTCAGTTTTCAATTTTCGATTTTCAATTATATTTATAGCTGTTCTTTTAGGAACTTTGCTTTTGCCTTTGGTTTCTTTGGCGACGCACGGAGATCGCCTTGTCCCCTGCGGTAATCCAGGACAACCTCCCTGTCAATTCTGTCATTTTTTTGTTTTGTTTAAAAATGTTATTGATTTTCTCTTGGTACACATTATCCCTATTTTAGCTGTTTTAATGATAGTTATTGGCGGATTTATGTATGTTTTCGCTTATTTTGGAGCAATAGGCGGCGAGGGAGGCCCTGCTCTGCTTTCACGCGCCAGAAGTTTGTTTACTTATACAATATTCGGGCTCATCATAATCTATGCTTCCTGGTTGTTTGTTAATCTTTTTTTCCAGGTAATTGGAGTGGCCGACTGGACTGGCCTAAAAGAGGGCTGGTGGAAAATCAGTTGCCCGATATAGTTTTAGTTTTTTTTAAACTCGCTTCGCCCCCGTAACTCAATGGTAGAGTAGCGGACTCTTAATCCGTAAATCTCAGTTCGACTCTGAGCGGGGGCACCAGTAAGGAATTTGCAAGTGGTTTCGATTCGCCTCGCTTCGCTCGGCGATTGTTTTGTACAGAATTTTGGGGGTAAAAATCAATTCCTGATTTCGCTTTCGGGGCAAGAAAATTTTTTAATCATAACAATTGAATTTATATGAACCGAGGATTTGCAAGCATTGCACTCATAATTGGTTTGGTCGTTATCGTCCTTGGTGCGTTAGGCTATATCGTTTTTATGAAAAAACCAAGTGTCCTTACCGCTGTACCGACTAGCGACAGATCTAATTTTTTATACGTGAACGGCGGAGGTCCATATTACTATGATAGCGAAGGGAAATACTCTATTCGAATCCTAAATGGCAAGCTCATAAAATATGTAACGACTGAGATTACGATTCTGGAAGACAGAAATGCTAAGTTACCAAGTAGTGATCCCAAGTTGTTTATCTATGATGTCACCAAAAATGAAGGGAGGGAGGTTTCTTTCGGAGAAGCAGAAAAATTAAATCTTGACTCAAATAGGGAATCTCCAGATGGACTTGGGGTGATACTGGATAAGGGTTCTGTATATCTCGCAGTGAGAGGTACTGACTATCAATCCGCTAAGATTGTCAAGAAACTTAATATCCAATTAAGTGAAAGTTTTAATAATTTCCGTTTTCTTGGATGGATAGAATAATCGTTGCCGTCTTGCGCACCAAACCTAGTCCGCCAAAGAAAAACTTGTCCCGATTTTGTATGAGCGAAGCGAATATATCCCGATCGAAAGATCGAGGACTCTCAATGCAATCGGAGCAAAATCGAGGATACTCGATTTCAAACAAAATCAAAGATTTTGATGAAATCGAGAAAATTGTCAGCAGTGCGGCTCCGTTGCCTTTCCGGATTTCGCGGGGGGACTTCCTCGCCCGCGACAGCAGTCGGGGCGAAATGCGTTCGAACTATCTTAAGTATTCTGCACAGAATTTCATTTAAGCATATAAGCATTGACGCATTTAAACATGCTTTTATGTTTAAATGCTTATGTGTTAAAATGATCGTATGTTAGACACAAAAGAAAAAGAAAAGATAATAGAAAAGTACAAGCTGCATGAGGTAGATACCGGCTCTCCGGAAGTGCAGATAGCTTTGCTGACTGAAGAAATAAGCAGGCTGCTTTCGCATTTGAAAAAACACAAAAAGGACTTTCATTCAAAAAGGGGGCTCTTGAAAATGGTGGCAAAAAGGAGAAAGTTTTTAAGTTATTTGAAAGAAGAGGACGAAAAAAGATACAAAAGCATTGTCAAGAAAATAGGACTCAAAAAATAAAAATGGCTATTAAACACATTGGTCAAAGAGTAGGAGTATTAATAGACGTTCAGAATTTATATCACTCTGCCAAAAATTTATACGGCGCGCGGGTTAATTTTCGCGAAATTTTAAAACTGGCTGTCAGTCAAAGGAATTTAATTAGGGCTTTTGCTTATGTTGTCAGAACAAAAACCGGCGAAGAAAAACCATTTTTTGACGCTTTAACAAAGTTGGGAATTGAAACCAGAATCAGGGACCTACAGGAGTATTACGGAGGCCTTAAAAAAGCTGATTGGGACGTGGGCCTCAGCATTGATGCAGTTAGAATAGCGCCCAGCGTTGACGCGGTTGTTTTGGCATCGGGCGACGGCGACTTTGTCCAATTGACTGAGTATTTGAAAAATCAGGGCAAAAGGGTTGAAGTCATTGCTTTTGGCCGCTCCACATCCAGCCATTTAAAAGAGGTGGCTGACGAATTTATTGATTTAGGGCAAAATACGGCAAAGTATTTATTGAAAGGTCGATGAATTACATTCATCTTCACGAGCGCCAGCGAAGTGGGAAGATGAAAGTTTACTTTCATCGCCCCCCATCATTCAATATAGTTCTGGTAAATGAAAAACGAAGAGCTTAAGTTAGAAATTGGCGGAAGAGAGCTTGTTGTACAAATCAATAATTTGGCTGAAATGGCAAACGCCAGCTGTTTTGTCCAGTACGGCAACACTTTGGTTTTGGCAACGGCTGTTATGTCAAAAGAAGAAAAAGACCTCGGATTTTTCCCTTTGACCGTGGACTACGAAGAAAGGTTTTATGCCGCGGGAAAAATTATGGGTTCAAGGTATATCAGGAGAGAAAGCAGACCCACAGACGAGGCAATTTTAACGGCGCGGCTCATTGACAGAGCAATCAGGCCTCTTTTCCCAGAAGGTTTTTCCAAAGAAATTCAGGTGGTGGTCACCTGCCTTTCCTGGGACAGGGAAAACGACCCTGATATTTTTGGATTAATCGGAGCTTCTCTTTCGCTTTCTATCTCAAACATTCCTTGGGCAGGACCAGTGGCCGCTTTGAGAATTGGCAGAAAAAACGGCGATTTTATTCTGAATCCGACTTATGAACAAAGAGAGAAAAGCGATTTGGACTTGGTTCTGGCTGGAACTGAAAAAGAGGGAGAATTTTTGATTAACATGATTGAGGCGGAAGGCCAAGAAGTGCCAGAAGACACAATTCTGGAGGCGTATGTATTTGCCAGCCCTGAACTAAAAAAAATTATAGCTTTTCAGCGCGAAATTTTAAAAAAATTTGGCGAAAAAAAAGTTTTGGTCCAAATACCGCCTCAGGACCCAGAAACGCAAAGGGAGATTCAAGAATTTCTTAAAGATAAAGTGGCCAAAGCCCTCTTCCAAAAAGAAAAGTCAGAAAGGATGAAAGATGTTAACAAACTAAAAGAGGATTTGGCTTTCTATATTGAAGGAAAATATCCGGCAACGGGAAAGGCAAAAGTGGCCCGAGAGTTTTTTGAAAAAGAGATTGATAGATTAGTTCACGAAAATGCTATAAAAAAAGAAGAAAGGGTGGATGGCAGAAAATTAGACGAAGTAAGGGAAATCAGCTGCGGAGCAGGCCTTTTGCCACGAACCCACGGCTCAGGCCTCTTTTGCAGGGGGCAAACAAAGACATTATCCATCTTAACTTTAGGGGCTCCTGGTGATGTCAAGCTCTTGGAAGGAATGGAAATAGTTGGCAAAAAAAGATTTATGCATCACTATAATTTCCCGCCTTACTCCACGGGGGAGGTAAAACCAATACGGGGACCTGGCAGGAGAGACATTGGCCATGGCATGCTTGTTGAAAAAGCGCTTTTGCCTATAGTCCCAAGCTTTGACGAATTCCCTTATACCATAAGAATAGTGTCTGAAATTCTCTCTTCCAACGGATCAACTTCAATGGCTTCTTGCTCTTCTGCTTCTTTGGCGTTAATGGATGCCGGCGTGCCGATTTTAGCTCCGGTTGCCGGCATTTCAATTGGACTAATGAGCTCGGAGAAAGGTCAATTAAAACTTATGGCAGATATTCAGGGCCCGGAAGACCACCATGGAGACATGGACTTTAAGGTAGCGGGCACCAAAAATGGAGTTACGGCAATTCAAATGGACGTCAAAGTTCAGGGCATCACCAAAGAGGTTTTAAAGAGCGCTTTGGACTTGGGTAAAAAAATCAGGCAGAAAATTCTTGACAAAATGAGGGAAGTTCTGCCACAACCAAGAAAAGAACTATCACCTTTTGCTCCAAGAATACTAACCTTGCAGATTAATCCTGAAAAAATCAGGGAGGTTATAGGACCTGGCGGCAAAGTTATTAACAAAATAATCCAGGACTGCGGAGTTTTAATTGACATTGAGGATTCAGGCCTAGTGTTTGTTACTGCAGAAAAAGAAGAGGCGGCTAAACTCGCCCTTGACTGGATAAAAGGGATTGCCAGAGAAGTAAAGGAAGGAGAAATTTTCAATGGCCGAGTGAAAAGAATTTTGGATTTTGGTGCATTTGTGGAAATTTTGCCTAATCAGGAAGGGATGATTCATATTTCGCAGTTAGCTTCTCAATACGTCAAGAAGGTTGAAGACGTTGTTAGGGTCGGCGATGAAGTTGAGGTCAAAGTAAAAAATATAGACGAGCAAGGCAGAATAAACCTTGCTCTATTAAAAAATCATGGCGCAAAAAACCGCTGAAAATTTGAATATCATAGAAGGGCTGGAAATAAGGACTATGAAAAAGGATATTGCTTGGTTGCAGTCAGGCGGTAAAGGACTTTTGGAAAAGGAGAAAACAGAAACTGAAGAAAAAGAAAAAAGAAGGATGCAGGAGGAAAGGAGGATAGAGGAGGAAGAAAAACAAGTGCAAGCGATTCGCAAAAAAGCTGAGGAAGAAGAGAATAAAAGGGAAGTAGAGGCAAGAAAAATAGAAGAACAGAAAAAGAGAGAAATTGAAGAAGCGAGAAAAAGAGCTGCCCAAGAGCAAAAACGAATTGCCCAAGAGCTAAAGAATAAAGAGGAAGCAGGCACCCTACAAGAGCAGGAAAGGAGAAAAATTGAAGAGAAAAGGGCAAAAATACTGGAAGAATTAAGTAAAAGGGAAGAGGAAGAAAAAAGGCGGCTTGAAGAAATTCAAAGAAGGACCCAGGAAGAAATTAGAAGAATAAAAGAAGAAGAAGAAAAAGAAAAAGGGAAGAAGGAAGAAAAAAAGCGGATTTCAGAGGAGCTAATAAAAATAGTTGAGGAAAAGAGAGTTATAGAATTGAAAAGACGGAGAGTTTTAGAAAAAATGAGGCCCATTGAAAAAACAATACAGGCAATTTCAAGAAAAGAAAGATTAGTGGAAGACGAACTAAGAAAAATTGAAGAAAGGGAGTCAAAGACCGCCTCAGAGAGCGAAGAAAAAAGGGAAATAGAAAAAAAGAGGTGGAGGGTTGAAGAAAAAAGACGAGAAATCGAAAAAGAAATATTGCCCTGGGTTGAAGAAAGAAACAAGTTCCAAAAAGAATTCCAGGTATTGGATTCGGAATATCAGTCCTTACTACAAAAGGAAAGGGAGCTGCGAGAAAGGCACAAAGAGCTTTTGGTCAGAGAAGAACTGATTCAGTTAAGACAAGAAAGGACAGACATGGAAAACGAAATCCGGAAAATTGAGGCAGATAAAAAACCTATAGAAGCAAAGAGAAACGGAATATACAAAAGTTTACTGAAAATTGAAGATGATTTAAGGGTTGTTTTGGAAAAAGAAAGGAAAGTGGAAGAAGACAAAGCCCTGATTGAAGACAGAGAAGCTGTAGCTCCCGAGGATGAAATGCCGCAAATCAGAAAAGAAAGGTGGGAAATAGAAGAAAAGAGAAGAGCAGTTGAAAAGGAAAGATGGCGCCTTGAAGATGAAAAAAATAAAATAGAAGCAAATATAAAAAAACTTGAAATAATGTTCCGGGGGCTTGAAGAAAAATCAGTCCACCTCGTTCAAAGAATAAAAGAAATTGATGCAAGGTTGTCTCAAGGGCCTGAACAAGTACCGCCAGAAAAGAAAGAAAAAATAATAGCCGGGCCAGAAGAGTTGACAAAAGAAGCCCCTCTTAAAACACCAAAAATTGATATACAAAAAGAGTCAGTTTTGGAAAAACCGGAAACCGAGGAAATGAAAGCCAAGGCAGCTGCAGAAATTCTCGCAGCTCGAGCGCCGATAACAGAACCTTCGGAAATTTCGGAAAAAATGCCTGCTACTCCAGAAAAAGTTAAAAAAGAGGGTGAGGTAAAAAAGGAGCCGGAAATAAAATCGGAAGAAAAAGGGCCGGAAAATTTGGAAAAAACAAAAGAAGCGCAAAAAAGAATTGAAGAAGCGAAAAGACGCATTGAAGAATTTAAAAGAGAGGTGGAAAGGAAGCGGCTTGCAGAAGCACTCAGAAAAAGAGAAGTCAAAGAGGGTGCAAAAATAATTGAGAAACCAAAAACAAAAGACCAGGTACCAAAACAAGAACTGCCCATGGCAATAAAAAAAGAGGAGAAAGCGCCTCAGTGGGGGGAATTACAAAAGAGCTGGCAGGAACTGGAATCCAAACAAGAGGAAATGCAAAAAGAGTTCCTAAAAAGAGTGGGCGAAGTCGAAAAAGAAAAAGAGGAACGGCCTTCCCCCATTCCTCAAAGACCAATAGAAATAATCAGGCCTTTGCCCGAAAAGCCCTCTGTTATAGAAAAGTACGGCATTAGAATGATTGTGCTTTCCTTGGCTCTTTTAATTACATCTGGGGTCATTGCTTTTTGGTACTGGTTTTTCAAAATAAGAAAGCCACCAGAACTCCCTCCAATTATTCCCATTGAGGAAACCATGCCACTCCCAGAAGAAGAAATCTGATGATATGGTTGGCAAAATTTTGCTAAAAAAATATAAGGAGAGATTGGAGGCAGAAAAGAACATAATTGAAGAAGAGCTTAAAAGATTCGCCAAAAGAGACGAAAAATTAAAAGACGACTGGGACACAAAGTTCCCGAAATTTGACTCGGGAGCCGGAAGCCAGACCATGGAAGAGGAAGCGCTCGAGGTTGAAGAATATGTCACCAAGCTGCCCATTGAACACAGCTTGGAAACCAGGTTACGGGACATTAATTTGGCTTTGGAAAAAATAAAGAAAGAAGGCTACGGAAAATGTGAAAAATGCGGTAAAGCCATAACAAAAGAAAGATTAGAGGTAGCCCCTGAAGCCAGAACCTGCACCAATTGTAAATGAAAGTATGTTATCCAAAGTTTTTTCAGCAGCTGTTGTGGGTTTGGAAGCGCAAATTATTGAAGTAGAAGTGGAGACAAGTTACGGTCTCCGCAATTTTAATATTGTGGGGCTGCCTGATAAGGCAGTTGAAGAGTCAAAAGAAAGGGTGGGAGCTGCCATCAAAAGTTCAGGAATCCCATCCCCGCATAGTCAGCCCTTGCGAGTTTTGGTTTCTCTGGCTCCGGCTGATTTAAAAAAAGAGGGGGCAATTTATGACCTGCCCATAGCTCTTGGTTATCTTCTGGCAGCCAAAAAAGTAAAATTTGCCCACTCAAACAGAATTTTCCTGGGAGAACTTGCTTTGGATGGTCGTCTAAGGCCGGTAAAAGGCGTGATTGCTTTTGCCATGGCGGCTCGAGAAAACGGCTTCTCAGAACTGATTTTACCAAAAGAAAACGCCAAAGAAGCTGCCTTAATTGGAGACATAAAAATAATCGGAGCTGAAAACTTAAAAGAAGTTATTGACCATGCTCAAAGCCAAAAAGAGCTATCGCCGACAGAAAAGGAATCTGGCGATTTTTCTGAGCCGCAAACTTATCCAGTTGATTTAGGATACATAAAGGGTCAGGAATCCTCAAAAAGGGCCTTGGAGATAGCAGCTTCAGGAGGCCACAACATTTTACTGACAGGGCCTCCGGGAGCGGGGAAAACACTTTTGGCAAAATCAATGCCTTCAATATTGCCGCCTTTGAGCTCTGAGGAGCAGCTTGAAGTTACCAAAATTTATAGCATAGCAGGTCTCCTGCCAAGGCAAAAGCCGCTTATCAAACTCAGACCCTTTCGCTCACCGCATCATACATCATCTGAAGTGGCTTTAATTGGCGGAGGCAACCCTCCAAGGCCTGGAGAAATAACGCTTTCCCACAGAGGCGTTTTATTTTTGGACGAGTTTCCGGAATTTCACCGCGACGTTTTAGAATCCCTGCGCCAGCCAATCGAGGAAGGTCAAATTACCATATTGAGGTCAAAACATTTTTTAACTTTGCCCTCTCGCTTCACTTTGGTTGCTGCTTCAAACCCCTGCCCTTGCGGAAATTTTGGCGACCCTGAAAAAAAATGTTCTTGCACCAATTCCCAAATTAGAATGTACCAGAGAAAACTTTCAGGGCCCTTAATGGACAGAATTGACCTGGTTATAACAGTCCCTCAGGTAAAATATGAAAAGCTGGTGTTAGCTGACGAAGAAAACTCTTCGGCAAAAATAAGGGAAAACGTTAGTCGTGCCAGGGTAATTCAAAAACAAAGGTTTGGTAAAGATAAAACTAACTCTGAAATGGAGCTGCCCCAAATAAAAAAATACTGCGAGCTTGAAGGCGCTTCACACGTTATTTTGAAAAGGTATGTTGATTCAGGCAAACTCTCTGCCAGGGGCTATCATCGCGTCTTAAAGGTCGCCAGAACAATAGCCGATTTGGACAATTCAGAAAAAATTAAACATCAACATCTTTCAGAGGCATTAATGTACAGAATCAGAGAAGATTAACGGTTAAAAGGGTTTCTCGCTCCTGTTACTCCAAAGTGAACATGGCAGCCAGTGGAAAATCCTGCGCCTGAAGTGCCTGGTTTGCCTCCAATCAAAGCTATGGCCTGGCCCTGAGACACGCCCTGGCCTTGGCTGACTAAACTTTGAGCAATATGGGCGTACAAAGTAGTTACTCCGTTGGGATGAAGTATGGTGATGTGGCTGCCAGCCCCTCCAAAAGCATAACGAGAGGTTGATGTGGTCAAAGCCACTTTAAGGACCTGGCCTGCTGCCGTTGCCCTAACAGGGTCTCCGCAGTTCCCGTTAAAATCAATTGCGTTGTACCAGTGAAGCCCTTGACTAATGATGCAGTTTGCAGTAGGACAAATAAAATAGCTGTCAGCCAGAGGAGTGCCTGCAGTGGCTGCCGGGCTTGTTTTAGCAGGCATAATGCCGCCTGGCACTATAACAATATCTCCTATATAAATTTGGCCTTGCTCTGGAAGTTCGTTAAAAGTGATTATTTCTTCTGCATTTCCTTTGTAGGTCTTGGCAATGCTGGAAATGGTGTCTTTGTCTTTAACAAGGTGAATAACTCCTGACACAGGCGGAACCACCAATTTTTGACCGACTTTCAAGACAGAACTTTTGTTTAAATTGTTCGCCCACAAAAGGGTATCTACCGAAATATTGAATTCTGCAGTCAAGGAAGACAGAGTGTCTCCTTCTTGCACAATATATTCTGCAACAACCCGCCTTTCTGGTTCAGGCGTTGTTGTCAAAAATATTGCTCCCAGGGACTGAGGGGTAATTACGTCTGGGGGAGAGGATGTCAGCAGGCCAGCGCTCTGGATAAATAGAAGTTGAGGATATTCTGACAAAGAAGCCCTGCTTTGACTAAGAAAAAGGTTTTGGGAAAAAGAGTCCTTGGAGGTTTCTTCAATGCCACTAAACGAGAAATCCTGGCGAAAAATTAAAAAACCCAACAAAATAATTAAAAAAGCCCCAAAATAAAGGAAGGGGCCTTTCGAGGTTCCCTTAAAATGCATTAATGCAGTATTTTTTACCAAGGGCCAGGCGACTATAAGTCGCCTATATATATCAAATTTAGAAATTTCTTTGGTCTCCCTTAAATTTCCGACCCATTTTTAAGGATATCTTAAACAAACTGCTATGTCAACCCCTAAAACTATTTTAAGAAAATACGGAATTTCCCCTTTAAGGGGCTTAGGCCAGAACTTTTTAATTGATAAATTCGCTCTAAAAAAACTAATTTCAGCTGCCGAGCTTAAATCCGGAGACGCGGTTCTGGAAATAGGCCCTGGAATCGGCGCCTTAACCAAAGAGTTGGCAAAAAGAGCAGGAAAAGTTTTTGCTATTGAGAAGGACTCCCGGCTGATAGGAATTTTGAAAGAAACCCTGCATGGTTTTGATAATGTAAAAATTATCCGCGGGGATATTTTAAAATTTGGAGCTTGGAAATTGTTTGGAAATGGGGATTGGGAAATTGGAAATTTCAAGGTTGTGGCCAATCTTCCCTTCTATTTAACTGCTCCTGTCATCCGAAAATTCCTTGAGCTTGAGGAGGCCCAACCTCATGAAATGGTTTTTATCGTTCAAAAAGAGGTGGCGCAAAGAATTTGTGCAAAACCTCCTGAAATGAGTTTATTGGCTGTTTCTGTGCAGTTTTACGCCAAACCAAAAATTATTGCCTATGTTCCAAAAAGTTCCTTCTGGCCTCAACCAAAAGTTGACTCAGCTATTATAAAAATAGTCCCGCATCAGTTCCGTATCCGAATTTCGCTTCAGTTTTGCGAGCGCTTTTTTAAAATCGTCAAGGCGGGTTTTTCCCAGCCCAGAAAACAGCTTGCCAACAATCTCTCAAAAGGATTAGAATTAGATAAAACAAATGTGTCGCGCCAGCTTTTGAAAAACACTATTAGGCCAGAGCAAAGAGCAGAGACGCTTACCGTTAATGACTGGATTAACTTGGCAAAAACTTTTGATGATAAAAAAAAATAAAAAAACGCTTTTCTTACTTTGCCTGTTTTTGCTTTTAGCAGCAACCAATTCTGTTTTGGCTCTTGAAATAAATTATCCTCGCTTGCCGGGAGCAACTCCGCCTCAGGACTTTGTCGGGACAGCTCCTCCAGAACAAATCGTTTCCCTTTACGCCTTATACATTTTTAATCTGGCGATTTGGCTTACCGGAGTAATTGCTCTTGGCGTTTTAATTTATGCGGGCTTCCTCTATCTAATCTCAACCGGCAAGCCAGAAAGAATTGCTTCGGCCCGAGACAAAATTACAGGAGCTTTTTTGGGCATTATGCTTTTGTTGTCTTCTTACATTGTCTTACAAATCCTCAATCCTCAACTCACAATTCTCCAAATCCCGGAATTAAAACCGCCCAAAGTTATTGAAAAAATTGACGTCCCCGGATTAACTATTAAACCATTAAAAACCTCAATTGATGCAGAAATCCCAATGGGCCGAATACTTGAAGAGAAAGTGTTTGCTTCCTCAACAATGGCAAGCATAAAAGAAAACGCCGGCACGACTTTGGATATCGCTAAAAAATTGGAGGAGTTGAACAGAGATTTAGAAAATAAAACTGGCCAGTGCAGCTGCCCCCAGACCAAATCAATATGCACTCCTTGCGTCACTAAACCCCCGTCTACTTCAGACCCCTGCAAGAGTGTAAGAGGCGACATTGAAGGGATTCAGCAGGACATTGTAAATGAAATTGGTAAACTGATGGAAGAGCAGAAAAAGACAGCAGAAGAAGTCCGGCTTTTAAGAGAGGAGTTAACTAAAATAGAAAGGACGAGAAACTATTTGCCAAACGAATGCCGTTTGTGGACCGCCCAAAGTTTAAGCGAATTTCTTATAAAAGTTGACAACTTTGAGTCAGAAGAAGGCAAATTAAGGCAAATTAAGTTTTGGGATGATATGACATCAATTAGACAAAAAGACCAAACCAGGGACTGGGCGAGTTTTTACTGCCCTGTTGGCGGAACAATGTTTACAGAACAACCGCCGCCGCCAGCTCTCGAAGCGCCAAGGCCGGAAATTCCAGAAGAATATACTAACGTAGTAAGGTCGTGCCCTCAGGAAGCCCCTCTGGGCGATATCCTTGACCGAGCCAAGAGAACGGGCTACAAGCTTGTAGAAAGAATGGAACAGCTTTTGCAAAAAGGCGATGAATTAATTGAAGCAGTTGCCAAAATGCAGGTTTCGGTCAGCGAGTGTTCTTCTCGTCGCTGCACATCTGTTTGCATACCGACAAAAAAAGGATGCATTAAATTGCCTCCTGTCGGCGCTGCCTGTCCTTTTGGTGAAATTGCCGGACGACTCTCCACCATAGCAGAAATTGTTGAAGAAATTGAAAAAGTGGTTAGAGAAGCAAGAGACGAAGAAATTGGAATTATACCAATTATTGATAAAAAAGTTCCTTCAATTTTGCAGGATTGGAATAGAGAGGTGTGGCTGCCAATGCAACAATGCGTGGCAAAAGGCGGCGACAGGGTTTTGTTTGACACGCAAAGAGCTGTCGGCGCTTTGGACCCTGAAGGAGTCGTTATCAGAACTGCTTGCGAATCAGAGCCGGTGTTTTTGGAATGCCAAGAAAGCTGTTACTTAAAAGAGGACCAAGCCAATTACGGGCAATGCTTAAATGCCTGTTTGGATGAAAAAGCGCAGCAATTCGGCGTAGAAGAAATTGGCTGGTGCCGAAATCGGCTTAACTTCTTTTGCTGTAATGTAACCCAAGAACTAATAGAATGAGTGGAAATCTTTTAGCCCAGGCGAGAGAACTGGAAATTGCTTACCCTGCAATTTTTGGAATTGAACCAAAAACTGTTGCATTTGGGCTCGCTGAATACGCCGCCTATATTTTTAACTTTGCCATAGCCATTGTCGGTTTAATTGCCTTTGCGGTTTTAGTTTACGCTGGAATCCGCTACCTGACTTCAACGGGCATGCCGGAAGAATTAAAAAAAGCTCAGCAACAAGTAAGGTCGGCCATTGGCGGAATTATTCTTTTGCTGTTTTCCTGGTTAATTTTGACAACCATAAACCCCAAATTAATTATTTTTGATTTACCCTTGCTGCGGCCAATACCGCCAGTAAGTATCACTCAGCCAACTGTTCCTCCGCCCTTAACTACCGACCCTTTCACAAGAATAAGAAGTTTGGCGCAAGCGGCCAACACAACTGCTGACTTAATTGAAAATACTGCCCAGCAAATAAAATCGCTTACCGACGGATGCGACTGCTCCACAACTCAGCCCTTGTGCCTCGTTAAAGACTACAGTGGCGGCGCCTGCCGAGCAGAGTATTGCTACTCTGCTGCGCTGGAGCAGCCCTGTCCTGACATCACAAATATCAACACCAACAGGCAGCGTCTTGTTGATTTGAGGGACTTAATTCTTTATTATAAGAATAGAGTAAGGGCTGAATCAGAGGATTTCAAAGACGAGGTGGAAAAAATTATAGACGAAAAAATTAAATTTTTATCGGCTCGCGTACTGACAGAAGAAAAGAAATTAGGGGTATGCGAAACAGATGTGTGCAGAGAATTGCAGCAGGAGATAATTGCTTCTTTACAAGCCGACATTCAAAAATTGCAAGACGAAAAAAATCTTAAACATAATTTAAGCATAAAGTTAGTTGAGCTGGCTAATACGATTGAAATAATCAGGGGGCCGTCAAGGGAACTCGCTGCTTTGCCAGACCAATGTCTGATAAACGTCAGGCAGCAGTGCACAGGTAGCTGCACGGGCGGAGGCCACGACACCAAAGGATGTTTCCCGAGCAGTTGTTCGGGCGGCAATCCTTGCCCAACCGGCGCTATTCAAGATCAGCTTAACCAAATAAATTCCATTGCTCAGCAAATTAAACAGACAGCAAGCCAAATAGTTGCGCTAATTCCGCCGCCTTAATTAATTTTATGAGACACTTTTCAATTTTGCTTCTTGTCCCCCTCTTTGTTTTCTCGACTTTCACTTTTGTTTTTGCGCAAGGAAGGCCGCTGGAAATCACGTATCCTGAACTTTTCGGAACTTCGGCGCCCCAAACAGTAAATGTTAATATCGCTCAATATTTTAGATATGTTTACTATACAATTCTTGCTATTAGCGGACTTCTGGCTTTGGGAGCTCTATTTTACGCCGGCTTCCGTTATTTAACTTCTGTTGGCTCGCCTGCAGCTCTGCAAGACGCCAAAGACCAAATTTTCGCTGCTCTTTTTGGAATGCTTATTTTATTTGGCTCATGGCTGGTTTTATACACTATCAACCCCCAACTGGTAGCGCTGCAACAGCCCATATTGAGGCCGTCGCCAACAACGCTTGCTGCTGGAATATGGCTTTGCAAAGAAGAAACAAATTCCGCCTTTCAGACAGCTTGGCAGAGAATGGAGGAGTTTAGAGCCCAGGAGGAAGAACTAAAAAGAGCTGCCAACGAACAAGAAAAAGAAAGGATAACAAACAGATTAAAAGAGCTCATAGAGATAATTAAAGAGCAAATGGAAGAAATTAATAAAAAATGCTATTTGGCCGGCGGGTCTGGCGGCATCAGGGGCGATTTTGCCAGAAGCGGAAATTATGTTACTCATGCTTATTCGGTGCCAAAAGTAGTGGTTGACGCACAAACAGGAAATCGCGTCTTTACAATCTATTCAGGAGTTGTTTTTGAAAAACCTAATTTTGAAGGGAAAGCTAAAATTCTGTGGGATTCGCTTTTGGATTTAGCTCCAAGAAGCCCCGTTGGCGAAGCGGTTTCTCCGGTTTCAGGACCCCAATCTATTTTAACCTTTAACCTTGACCTGAATCCCCAGCCCGCCTGGCAAGTTATTGCCTACGAAGAAGTTGATTTTAACAGAGGATTCTCTCCTGGGTCAAAAGCTGAGCAGGTTATTAGCGCCGGTTGCGTTACCCCACCTGTTCAAGTGCACTGCGAACCCTCTCTTGGTTTTTCTCCTAAATCTCTCAGAATGACGCATACCGCTCCAGGATACATTGCGATTTTATCAAAATATGGCGACTATACAGACCCAAAAATTATTATAGCCAGCGAAGCTAATCTGCTGGGATACAACCAAATAGTAGAGTGGGATTGCTTTTTAGGATTTTTTAGGTGCACAGCAAATCCAGCCGCTAAACATATTTTTTTGGCCAGCGCGAAGATTTATTAAAAATAAAAGATGGCTCAAAATCTTAAAAAAAATCGGCAGAGAGGGGCAATCATCATCCCGTTTTTGATTATTGCAGGAATCTTCGCTTTAATTGGAGGAGTTGGGTGGCTTGCCAATTTAGATTTAGCTGAAAGAATCGGCTATTTCTTCTTCATACTTATATTCAGCATAGTGGCAATGTTAGCCACTTCTTTTGCAAGTTTAACGAGTTG
>CAYJRW010000010.1:0-17696 GCA_964372865.1 uncultured Candidatus Saccharibacteria bacterium
CAGCACCAGGTTTTCCGTGGCAATTCTTACGGTGGTCGTTCATAATCTTTACCATGCCAGTCTCCACGGCAAAGCTTTTGCAAATCTCGCACAGAATCAAGGGTCTGCTTGTTTTTCTTGACTTTCTTTCTCTCACCTTTTTCCTCCACCGTTCCAAAAAAAGATGTGAAAGAACTAATCCTTTTTATCTTCAGGGCGAAGACTAACAAATTCCGGCATAGCAGTCAACTTGTCAAGAGGTTTTGAGTGTGGTAATTTATTGATATGGCAGATGAATCTCTTGAAAAACTACCTCCTCAAGCGATTGAAGCGGAAAAGTCGCTTTTGGGATGTCTGATGCTGGACAAAAACACGATTATCAAAGTGGCTGATTTTTTGACGCCTGCCGATTTTTACAAAAAAACTCATCAGTACATTTACGACGCAATAGTTGATATTTTCGCCGAAGGCGAACCCATCGATTTGTTGTCTGTTGCCAACCGCCTAAAAGATAAAGGGCTTTTGGAAGAAATTGGCGGCAATGGTTATTTAACGGAATTGATAAACTCAGTGCCGACTGCCAGCCATGCTTTAAGTTATGCCAAGATTGTTCAGCGAAAAAGGGTTCTGAGGGACTTAATTGATGCCAGCCACGATTTGTCACAAATGGGCTACACAGAATCAGAAGACATCAATGTTTTACTTGATAGAGCAGAAAAAAGAATTTTCAGTATAGCCCAAAAGGGCCTCACTCAGGTCTTTTTGCCTGTAAAGGACTCTTTGACAGAGGCATGGGAAAGGATTGACAAGCTGTCTCAGCACAAAGGAGGCCTTCGGGGCCTCGCAACCGGATTTTCCGACCTGGACAATATTCTGGCAGGCCTTCAAAAATCGGACGTGATAATTCTGGCGTCCCGCCCAAGTTTGGGCAAATCTACTTTAGCCACCAACATTGCAGCCAACATTGCCATATCTCAAAAAGTGCCTGTGGGAATTTTCTCTCTGGAAATGTCAAGAGACCAGGTAGTTGACCGGCTGATTGCTTCCCAGGCAGGCGTTGATTTATGGCGTTTGAGAACAGGCCGGCTTTCGGCAGACGGCGAAGACAATGATTTTTCAAGAATCCAGCAGGCAATGGGAATTTTGTCAGAAGCGCCAATTTATATCGATGATGCCGCCTCGCCCACAGTTTTGCAAATGAAAGCAATGTGCAGACGTCTTCAGGCAGAAAAAGGATTAAGCTTGGCGATAATTGACTATTTGCAGCTAATGGAGCCCTTGAATACCGAAGCCAGCCCTGTTCAACAGGTTTCTGAAAACTCCCGGGCTTTGAAGGCATTGGCAAGAGAACTGAATATCCCTGTTTTGGTTATCTCGCAGCTGTCAAGAGCGGTTGAGCAGCGCTCCCCTCAAATTCCTCGCCTGGCTGACTTGCGACAATCTGGCACCATAGAACAAGACGCTGATGTGGTTATGTTTATTTACAGGGAAGACAGGGCCCGAGGCGGGGACGCAGAGTCCACAAGAAAAAACATCGCAGATATAATCATTGCCAAACACAGAAACGGGCCTGTGGGAAAGGTTGAATTGTATTTTGACGACAGAACAGTGAGCTTTAAAAATGTGGAAAAAGGTTATATGGAAGAATAAGATGCTTTCGCCGATAATTCAAAAACTAATTGATTTATTCTCCAAGTTCCCCACTGTTGGACCGAGAACAGCTGCGCGCTTTGTTTTTTATCTACTCAAGAACTCAAAAGAAGAAATAGATGAGTTAGTCAACTCAATTGTCAAACTAAAAGAACAAACTAAAGTTTGCCAAAATTGCTTTAACCTTTACGAAGGAGGGCAAGAGTTTTGCGATATTTGCTCTGACAAAACCCGCGAAAAATCTTTGTTTTGCGTTGTTGCCACAGAAACCGATTTGCAAACCATTGAGAAAACCAAAAAATACAAGGGCCTTTATTTTGTTTTGGGGGGTCAAGTTTCTACTCTTAAAAAAGCGGATATTGAAAAGTTACGCCTCAAAGAATTGGTAGATATAATAAAAAAGCGGCAAGAAATTAAAGAAATAATATTGGCACTAAATACAACAACAGAGGGCCAGGCAACGGCCTTATATTTAGAAAGAGCATTAAAGCCCCTGAATAAAAAAATAAGCCGCTTGGGACGTGGCCTGCCGATTGGGGGAGAGTTGGAATATGCGGATGAGGAAACGCTCACTTCTGCTCTTGAGAGCCGAAGGTAATTTTCAATATTTCCACTTCCGTAAAGGGCTGCCTGTGGCCCTTTTTTACTTTATATCGGGTTTTGGGCTTATACTTAAAAACAATCACTTTTTTCCCTCTTGCTTGCCTTAAAACCTTTCCAACAACTTTTGCTCCTTTAACATGAGGAGTTCCGATTTCCAAGGACTTTCCTTTCTCCAAAAGCAAGACCTCTGAAAAAACCACTTCACTCCCCTCTTTTGCCGAAGCTTTAGCCGAGGCGCGAGATGAGGCGGAAGCCTCAGCGAGGTTGTCCAACTTTTCAATCTTGATTTTTTGGCCCGGCGAAACGATATACTGTTTTCCGCCGGTTCTAATTACAGCAAACTGTGTCATAAATTGCCCTCAGCCTGCCCCGTAGGGTCGCCGCAAGGCGACTCCTTCGGGGTTCTTATAACCGCTAACATATTTGTCATTTTAAATCATTTCTTTAAAAAAGAAAAGGGGTAAAGCAGAACAATACAAATGAGTTTAACTTTCTTCTAACTGCTTTGCCTGCTCTGTACCGAACTTGTTCTGGTGCGGGGGCTCTTCCTGCTCCAATAATCTGCCGACTTTATCTGAAAACAGAGAGAGCCGTTTTTCAGAGCTGTCGTAGCTTGACTGCACATTTCTCAAATGACTGCCCAACTTTCTGAAATCCTCCATCAGTTTTTCAGAATCCTGCTGAATCCTGTTCAGCCGTTTTAATATCTCTTGGGTTTGGCGCGAAATCTGCGTGTCGCGAAACCAATGCAATATGGTTGCCAAAGTTAAATAAATTGTATTGGGCGAGGCTAGCGTTACTTTCTTTTTCCTTGCGTATTCTCCTATATCTTCCTCTTTTAAATTAAACATTATGTGGTGAAAAATGGCTTCTGCTGGTATATACATTAAAGCATACTCTATTGTATTTTCCGAAGGAAGAATATATTTTGAAGAAACTTTGTCTATGTTAAACTTTATATCGTGTATGAATTTTTTTTGAAAAAACGCTCTTTCTTCTTCTGTCCCTGCATTTATTATTCTTTCAAAATTATCTGAAAAAAACTTTGAGTCAATCGGCAGCAAGTTGCCATTGGGAAGTTTGACTATAAAATCCACCTTTTCTCCGGAAGAAAACAAATACTGCGCCTGATATAACTCCTTGGGGAAACATTCTGCCAAAATATGCCCCAGATTTGCCTCCCCCCACTCCCCTCTCAATTTCGGAGTTCTGAAAATTTCCTGGAAAGAAGAGATATCCTTCATTGTTTCCTGCACCTGCTCTAACTGTTTTCTCATCTCTGTCGTTTCTCTGGTAAAAGAAGAAATTTGCTCTGACATTGCCTTTTGAGTTCCTGTCTGGTGGCCTATAATCAAGTCGGTTAACCTGCGCTCCAGGTCCAGAATTTGTGCTGACTGCTTTTCGTCAACTCCTGATTTTCTGCTCAAAAAAAAGAATGCGCCTAAAACTGCCGCGGCAACCGAAAATATCACCAAAATTAAAACAGCGTCTGTCATTTTAATAGATTGAAAATTTGTTAAGGGGTGAAATGAACTGAAGATTCATTGAATATTAAATGAGCTTATCACTATTTGGCAAAAATCTCAACCATTAAGAAAGCAATGTAAACTCCCAGCAAAAAGAGCCCTTCTTTGATGGTGATTTTTCTGTTTGTTCTTACGAAAAATAAGAAAAAGAGGGCTGAAATTATCAAGAAAATACGGGCTATAAAAAAGGGCTCAAAATCCTGAACCACGACCGGCTTAATCAAGGCGACAATTCCAAGCACCAAGGTTGAAGATACTGCCACCGCTCCCATTAACCCTCCCAAAATCATCCACGACTGCCCTTTTCTTGCCAGTGCAATGGCAAAATAAGTTTCAGGCAGTGCTGTCCCTATGCTGACAACGAGAACCCCTATTAACGGGAGAGAAATTTTCAAAGCGTCAGAAAAGAAAAGAGCTGAATTAATCATTCCCTGGGCAGAAAGGACTATTAAAAAAAGCCCTGCGAAAATAACCGCCAAATCCTTTAAAAAATTGGAAAATCTTTTAATAATCCCTTTTTCCTCTTCTGAGTTATAAACTTTGGCGAATCTCTCTCTTTTTGAAAAAAACCAAATTACATAAAAGAAAAATGATAAAATCAAAATAATGCCTTCGGTCCTTGAAAGTTGGCCGTCCAAAATCAAAATCAGGGGCAGGAGAGCTGCTATCACCGCAAAGGTGGAGCCGGCTTTGACGGTTCTGCTTTCCATTTCCAAGTTCTTTAAAATAAAAGCGCAAAGGGCAGGCGCTAAAGAAAAAAGAATTATATTCTGGCCCACAATGTTTCCAAGAGAAAGGACAGGCATGCCTTTTAAAGCCGAACTTACGCCAATAAAAAATTCGGGAACAACAGCTCCCAGAGAAACGGAAAAGAAGGCAACAACAAATTCCTTCCACCCCAAATAGCGCGACACCCTCATTAAAGAGGCCACCATCCATTTGCCCGAAATAGCAATCAAAAGGGCAAAAAACAAAAAAAATAAAATTTGAGAGTGAAACATTAACTAAGAATAACAAAAAACCGAGCACTCAACAAGATTGAGTGCTCGGCATGAGCTTCTTATCTATTACGCCTCTGCTTTCTTGGCGATTGTCAGGACCTGTTTTACAGCCACCACGAGCCCGGCTGCTGCCACAAAGGCCACAATATTATTCAATATGGGCACCAGCCATGTTGCGTATCTGACGACTCCAAGACCTGTCGTCCCCACGAGCAAAAGGGCAATTACCCCTACCAAAAAAGAAGTGCTTTCTTTTTCAGTAACATTGAGGAAGCCGACAATCAATCCCAAAACAACCAAAACCGCCGCCAAAGCAGGAATTTCGCCGCCAAAACCAGCAATTACCGCCAATACCAACCCCAGAACAAAAGCCCAGTGGCCAATAGTTACTAAATCCATAATTTTGGCGATATTTAATTTTATTTAAATCCTCGACCTTTGTTTGTTTGCTTATATCGTCTTTTATGCAAAATATACAATTGAATAAACAATCCCTGCCAAAAACACTAAAATCAAAGGGTAAGTAATTGGCTTTCTGTCAGGCCTTATTTTATTATACATCAAGAGAATCAAAATTCCATCAACAGCGAGCATTATGCCCCCCACCACGCCAATCACGGCAATAAAACTTTTAAGGCCTGCCATATACAAAAATAACGGCACAAAACAGGTGATTGCAAAGGATAAATTTCTGTTAAGGCCTAAATCATACCAGAAGACCTTTTTCATAGTTAATCCAATGGTGATGAAAGAAGTGAAAGTTGTCAAAAGCCCGAATAGCAGGGCCAAAACCACAATTCCGTCTCCCAAAACAATTTTCAGTCCGCCCAAGGCCGACTCTGTTGTTTGCGCTCCCGTGATTCCCAAAATCAAATAAATAAAAAAGAGATAGACAATCGCAGGAATTAAAATGGAAACAGGAACTATCCATTTGAGCTGCTTTTTTCGCGGAGCCAACATCTCTTCAATCTCGGGAATCAGGGCGGCGCCCCACAAAGAGAAAAGAATAACGCCATAAGGTAAAAATAAATCAGAATTCAGAATTCCGAATTCCCTAACTCCAATGAATAAGTTTTGAATGTCTATAAAGTTCTGGCCGCGGAAAAATATGGCAATGAGAATTAAAAAGAACAAAACCAGCCCCCAAAATTCAACTTTGGCAATGGCCTTTATCCCAGAAAAAATTAAACCAGCTCCAACAACAAAATATAAAAGAGTGTAGAGTAAATTATTGCCTCCAAAATAAGGCGAGAGCAATTCAGTGAAAAACTCTCCTCCAACAATTAAATAAGCCAAAAGCGCGCCGAAAAAACCAAAAATAGTGGTGATATAAGCTATGGTCTTTCCCCAATTGCCCAAATAAATTTTGGCAAAACCGGGCAGTCGTTTAAAGTCGGGCGTCTTTAACGCCAATTCTCCGAAAAAAGAGTGCACCAAAATTACCAAAGCAGTCAAGACAAAAAAATAACCCAAAACCACCCAAAAACCAGCCTTCAGGGTTACATAAGGCAAGCCAAAGAGACCTACCCCAATAATGGTGCCTGCTAAAGTGGAAACAGCGTAGACCAACTTAGAAAATTCCATAATCACTCAATTTTAATTATCTTGTATTTCGTTTGACCTTCTGCCGTCTGAAACTCCACAGTATCTCCTGCTGATTTTCCAAAAATAGCCCGCCCAAGAGGCGATTCAAAAGAAATTCTACCCTCCAAAGGATTGGCTTCTGCTTTGCCTACAATCTGAAAAGCTTGTTTTGCGCCACCAGTGTAAAGGGTGACCTTAGAGCCAACCTGCACGCTCCCTGTATTTTTCTTTTCAATGATTTTAGCTTCGCGGATTATCCCTTCCAATTCCAAAATCCTGCCTTCCAAAAATGCCTGGTCGTCTTTTGCCTGATGGTAAGCAAAGTTCTCTTTCAAATCGCCAAAAGAAGCGGTATGCTGAAGCGTCTGGGCAATTTCTTTTCGCTTGACGCTTTTCAGATGGTCAAGCTCTTTTTTTACTTTTTCCAAACCTTCTTTGGTTAAGTATTGCACATTACCATAAATTAACATATTCAAAAAAACAAAAAAAGCCCAGAAGCGCTCCCACAGAAGGAAAGGGATTTACCCATCCTGCTACGAAAGCGCTTCTGGTCTTAATAACTATTTTTAATTTTTCTTCCCCTCGCAAGACATCTCTCATCCCCTCAGCAACCATCTGCTGCACGAGACCGCGATAATCGAGTTGCTCGACTGGGTGCATGGCACTCCTCCTTGCTTTTTCCTGTTAGCTCCATGCCAACAGGGCCGAGTTTCGGCGCAAAATCCAAAAATAACTTTTCCGAACTCTGCGCCAAAACCCGACAGATATATCAAAGAACTAATCGGCAATTGAGCCGAGGCGGAAAGCCCTGCGCCTATAAAAGGCGGTCGGGCTTGCCGCCTCGACCCAAAGGGTCGAGCGCACTCATTTATTTTCGTTGGGGCTTATTCGCCCTTTGTTTAAACTCTGGGCAACATCACCACTCAACAACTTAATTATAGCATATTATTTAGAATTTGTCAATGGATAGTAGAAAGACACATCTGGCTATGCTACTATTAGTGAATGCTTATTCCAATTCTCATTTTGCTTTTTTTGGTGGCTTTGGCCTTTAGTTTGCTGATTAAGTGGATTGTTTTTTATCATTTCAAAAAGTTCAGTTTACCTGAAGACCCTATGGTTAAAAAAATAATCAAGTTGCACAAGTGGGGCACGATAATAATTGTCTCCTTTTGTGTCTTAATTCTGATATTTGGAATAATAAAAACCTAAAAAATGCTTCATTTAAAACAAGGAGAAAAAGTAATTTTGATTACGAGGCGGCACTGGCTGGTGCTTTTGTTTCACATATTGCCAACTTGCCTCGTCATTTTTGCTACTGTGCTTGCAATGATTATTGCGCCTTTCTTTTCTTTGGGCTCTTTGTCTGACTGGTTGACAAAAGTAGCTCCTCTGGCTGAATTCAATATAAAGCTGGTTGCAGAATTTCTTTTGGCGATTTTGCTCTTGTTTTTATGGCAGATTATTTTTGTGCAGGTAGCCCATTATTATCTTGACTGCTGGATAGTGACAGACGAAAGAACCGTGCATACAGAACTCCTGGGCTTTTTTAACCGATTTTTGGCAAGCGTCTATCACCACCGCATACAGGATGTTTCAGTTGATGTTAAGGGAATTTTGCAAACTTTCTTTGAATACGGCAATGTTCAAATTCAGACAGCTGGCTCCTTCAGAGAATTTGTTTTCAGAGAAATTCCCCAGCCCTACAAAACAAAAGAAATAATCAATCGGGCTCAAATGGATTTTTTAAGAAAAATGCGCCAAAAAGGCCAAAGCCCTGAAAAGTTCGCAGAATCTGCCGATTCTTCTCACGCCTCTGCTGAAGCTTCGGCAATAGAGGAAGCAACAGAAGGTCTTATTGGCGACGATAATACCACTTAGTTGCTTCAATCAGAATTAAGTTTACCAAGCCAAAACCCACCAAAATAGACCATTCAAAAACGCCAAAACCCTGAGTTCTTAAAAGAACTTGAAAAGGCGGCAGATAGATGGCTGCCAACAGGAGAAAGAAGCCAAGAAGAGCAGCTAGAGTAACATATATATTGGAAAAAGGATTATATTGCCAGATATTTCGCCTGAGGTCTCTGAAAGAGAAGATGAAAAAGAAAGAGTCAATGGCAAGCCCGGCAAACATTACTGAGCGAATCAAGTCAATTTTGCCTGGGCCATAATTCTCGTTATGCCAAAGCCACCAAAAAATTCCAAAAAGCAAAAAATTTGTCAGAATGCCGATAACAAAAATCAGAACTTTCATTTGTTTTGTCAAAAGGGGCAGATGCGCTGGTTCAGGTTTCCTTGACATAATCCCTTTTTCTTTCGGCTCAAAAGCTAAAGCCATGGCGGCAGGCGTGCTTTCAATGAGATTTTTCCACAAAATTTGACCAGCCAAAACAGGCAGGGGCAAACGAAAAATAATGGCTGCCCCTATTAACATTACTTCCGTAAAACCGCCAGTTAGTAAATAAGTAACAATTTTCCTGATATTATCAATAATTCTTCTTCCTTCTTCAACAGCCACCAAAATAATCTCAAAATCATCTGTCAAAAGAGTTAAGTCAGCAGCTTCCTTGGCAACTTCTGTGCCAGAACCCAAAGCCACGCCAATATTGGCTTTCTTCAAAGCAGGGGCGTCATTAACCCCCTCTCCTGTCATTGCCACGACATGGCCTTCCCCCTGCCAGGCATCAATAATTCTTAATTTTTGTTCTGGAGTCACTCTGGCATAAATTTGAATATCTTTGAAAATTCTCTTAAAATCTTGATCTGAAAGTTTTTCCAAATCCTTTCCTTCCAAGATATTTTCACCTGAAACCTTAAATCCGACTTTTTCAGCAACAGCTCTCGCAGTCAACATGTGGTCGCCTGTAACAATTATAGGTTTCATGCCGGCCTGGCGGCACAATTCAATTGCTTCTTTTGCCCTTGGTCTTAAAGGGTCATGCAGGGCTATTAGGCCCACGAAGGTCATATCTTTTAAATCATCATCAGAAATTTTCTCTTTTTTATCTTCTATCTCTTTGAAAGCCAAAGCAACTACTCTGTAGCCCTTGGCAGTCAGTTCATTGTCTTTTATCTTTACCTCTTCAATATCTCTGATGACAGATTTTTCAAAAACAACTTCAGGAGCGCCCATAAGATAGATAATTTTTGCTGTTGATGAGGGTGATTGATGAAGCGACGCAGAATATTTGTACTTTGAGTCAAAAGGAATTTCATCAATTTTCAACTCCTTTACCTGCACTTCTTTGATGTTGACGCCGGCTTGTATGGCGCCAATAAGCAAAGCTCTGTCTGTGGGCCTGCCTCTGACAATCCACTTTTCCATTGGGTGGTCCAAATTTTCAACAAAGGCCTCTGAGCAAAAAACAGCTATTTTTAGAGCAAGCGGGTGTAGCTCTTGTGGAGCCTGAATTTCAGCTATTTCCATTTTTCCTTCAGTGAGTGTGGCTGTTTTATCTGCTGCAATGACAGAAGTGCTCCCTAAGGTTTCAGCAGCAATCAACCTTCTCACCAGTCCCTTTCTCTTTAAAATTTCTCTCATCCCTAAAGTAAAAACCAAAGTGACGGCTGCGGGCAGTCCTTCAGGTATGGCTGCTACTGCTATGGCCACAGCAACCAAAAACATTTCCACTGGCGCCTCACCTCTGAATATTCCCAACACAAAAATTATGAAAGCGAGCAGAAGAATAACTCCACCGGTCACCTTGGAGAATTTTACCAGTTTTTTCTGATAAGCTGTTTTTTCTTCTTTAACTTCTCTAAGCATTTTAGCTATTCTGCCTACTTGGGTGTTAGGTCCTGTTTCCACGACCAAGGCCTTTCCTTTCCCGCCTTCAACCACCGAGCCCATATAAACTATATTGTCTCTGTCTCCCAAAGGGGTTTCTTTTGACAGAACTCCCGGATTTTTCTCCACAGAAAGCCACTCCCCCGTCAAAACCATCTCATTGACTATCAATTGATGAACTTCAATGATTCTCGCGTCAGCTGGCACTTTTGAGCCCGGGTTCAGTATAATAATGTCGCCTGGCACCAGCTCTTCGGAATCAACCATCTTATAATTGCCTTCCCTTTGAACCTCTGCCTGGTGCTTTATTACTTTTTTTAACTGGTGAAGAGTTCTTGTCGTTTTATTTTCCTGCAAAAAACCAATGCCAGAAGCCAGCAAGACAACTGCAAAAATAAACAGGGAGTCCAAATAACTCTTGCTATCTGCAAAATATCCTATGAATAAAGTGACAAAGCCCGCCGTCACCAAAATATAAACGAGCGGGCTTTTGAATTGCGAAAGAAATATCTTTAATTTGGGCAGTGGCTTTTCTTCAGGCAGCTTGTTTTTGCCGAATTCTTTTTGCCGCGTTTTCACGACGATATCAGATAAGCCGTTTTTGATATCTGTTTCCAAAATCTTTGCTACTTTGTCTATCTCCAAATTGTGCCAAGTTTTCTCAAACATTATTCAATGTTAACTAAAAAAGAGGCAAATTAAAAGCCTCTTTTTGTCCTGCGGGATATTCTGAAATTAACTTTCAAATTTAAACCTTATTAATTGCTTTTCTGTTTTTCCAAAATTTTCTTGCTTGCCAGGCAATAACTCCCAACGGAATCCAGATTATTGCGTAAACTAACAACCAAATCAGAAGGTAAGACATAGCTCTTAGGGAACCCAGAATACTTCTCCAAGCTTGTTTGGCAATATATAGCGGTCGCCATTTCTCAGCTGGAGGAATAGGCAGTAATTCTTCTGAAAGGGCAAGATTTATGCTTATGGTGGCCATCTTTGAGCTTTCCTCTAAATATTGTATTCTTCCTTTTGCCTGCTCAATTTGGCTGCGAACATTGGTCAACTCTCTCTGGACAGATAGAACATCTGGAATAGTTCCCGATCTTTCCATTATTTTGAGAAGTTGAGTCTCAGTGGCTTGTAAATTTCTCAATCGAGATTGAAGATCGGTATATTCTTCAGTTACATCCTGGCCTTGAGTTGCTTCATAACTAACTTTTTCAGCCAATCCTTTAAAATAATTCATTCCCTCGTCGAAAATTTCAGCCGGAATGCGCACAGTAATACTGCCTGCTGGAACTTTTTCTACCTCACTGACGCTGCTTGAAACCACCCAACCTCCTTTGCTTTCCGCATACTGAATAATACTTTGCACGTTAAGGGCAATGTTTTTTACTACCATCTGAATTATTCCTGTTTTTATCACCAAACGAGAAGAATCATCAGAATCCAATTCTTCAACCTCGCCACCTTCCCTTTGTACAAAAATATCCGACAACGACGGATTTTTCAATTCTACTGGGGACGAAGCTCTGGGATAAATTCCTGTAACTCCTGTTCGGCTACCGCCCAAACTGCTGAGTATTACGCTTAATATCGCGCCCAATATAACTAAACCAACTATAGCAATGCCTATGCCTATCAATAGTTTCGTTTTCATATTGAATAATCTATAAATATGGAAATCGACCTTTTACTCTTATATCTATTGGCGGCCCCATGGGAATTTGAATCCCAGTTTCTTGGATGAGAACCAAGTGTCCTTAACCAGGCTAGACGATAGGGCCACATTTTACTTCTACCATAAAATGAAAACTTTGCAAAAAGAAACGGCTGCCCGATTAAGCTTGAGGCAGCCCACAAACAAATAGAATAAAAAATATTAAAGAGTTATAGACCTATGAAATTAACCTCGTTTTATTATATCAAACCTTGAGATTTTTTCAATTCCTGCGATATCTCCACTAAGTTTAAACCAAAGATCAAGCCGGCTGCGATTATAGATATTGAGTCCTGAATTTTTGAGTCAATTTTTTCCTGAGAAATTTCATCTCTTGACGACAGCCAAAAAGGCACAACGCTCCCATGCCAAGTTATTTTAAAGTTTAATTCTGGCCCTGTGACATTAACGTCGCTGGCTAAAAGCTCTGCCTTGATTCTAAGGTATTCTGAGCAAAACTGATTGAAGGGCTTCTTTTCCCTTTCCACAAAAAAAGATTTAATTTTTTGAAAAATATTACTCATAATCTGGCGGTATTTGCCAATAATCTATAATGTATTTTGCTAATTGTCTGAAAATGGGAACTGCTGAATACTCGGCTGTCCTTGCCTTGGGATTGTAAAGCTTAACAAGAATCAAAAATTTAGCTTGCAAGGCCGGCGCAAAGCCGATAAAGGATTGAATTGTTCTGTCAGCATAATAGCCCCTTTTGTCTTCATAGGGAATTTGGGCGGTGCCGGTTTTGCCGGCAACATAGTAGCCAGGTATCTTTGCCCTGCCTGAAAATCCGTTATCCACAGTGCTAACCATCATTAAAGTTAGTTGAGAAGCCGTGTTTTCAGAAATTACAGATGCATTTTGGATTTCCGTATTTTTTTCAATCACTTTTCCGTTGTCCATAATTCTCTGCACAATAAAAGGCCTCAGTAGTTTTCCGCCGTTGGCAATGGCTGAAAAAGCTCTAACCAGCTGAAGCGACGTTACCTCAATCCCTTGGCCAAAAGAAGCTGTGGCAAAATTTATTTCATACCCTTTTTTGAATTCTCTGTTTTGAGAGAAGACCTCTCCCTGCAAGTCAATATCTGTGGGCTCAAAAAACCCGAACCCCTCAATGTATTTCAAAAATAGTTCTTTCCCCAACTCTTTTTCAGCAAAAACTGCTCCTGTGTTGATTGATTTTTCCATAACCTCGGTCATTGTTTTTTCACCCCAAACCCGATTGTCGTAATTACGAATTGTATAAGAGCCGATTTTTATAAAGCCCTGGTCAACGTAGGTTGTCTGGGGAGTTATTTTGCCTGCGTCAAGAGCTGCAGCCATGGTAATGGGTTTGAAAACGGAGCCCGGCTCAAAAAGTTTTTGGCTGGCTGAATTCTCAAAAACATCCAAGTTGCTGATTTGCGAATACTGATTTGGGTCAAAGTTTGGGAAATTGGCGAGAGCCAAAATCTCCCCGGAATTTGGATTGACAACAATTATTTCGCCTTTTTCAATGTCCAAATTTTCTTTTGCCGCCTGCAAAAGTTCTTCAGCCATAAACTGGATATTGTAATCAATCGTTAAAACAAGGTCAGCTCCCTTTTCTGAGATCTCACCAAAATTGTTGACAAAATAGCCGCCAGGCCCTTTTTCTTTTTCCAAAATATTTTCTTTGCCCCGCAAAATATCGTCGTAAAAGCCCTCAATGCCGTATTGGCCCTTTCCGTCGCCTCCCAAAAAGCCAATTGTTTGAGCCCCCAAAAACTCAAAAGGATAATAGCGGCCCAACTCTTTGCCAAGATATATGCCTGGCAAGTTCAATTCTCGTAAACTTTCAATCTCCTCTGCTGCCAATTTTTTTTTGATAAGTTCATAAAAAGTAGTTTTAGTGAGTTTTTCCAAAATTAAATTTTCTTCTAGGCCTAGTGTTAAACTTAATCTTGAGGCCGTCTCTTCTGGACTTTTAACTTCATTCGGAGCTGCGTAAACAAAATCAAAATTTGTATTAATCACGAAGTTGGTATTGTCTCTAAAAAAAATCTCACCTCTTTCGCCTTCAGAAGGAATGAAAAACTTCTGCTGCCCCTGCGCCAAAGCCCTCCAATACTGATGGTTGAACACCTGAATATAAACTAAACGGCCTGTAAGTAAGGCCGAAAAAAGAATAATGAAGATTATAGTTGCAATAATTCTCCAGCGCTGCATGACTTTATGGCTGCTTTGCTGCAACAGAAGTATCTATAACGTGAATGTAGTTAATCGTCTCTATTCTTTCAAGTCCAAGCGCTTCACTCTTTTCAGTGAGGTTTTGCAAATAATTTAGTTTAGCCGAATTAATTTCCAAAATCCTGTTCCCTTCAGACAATTCATAAATACTTTTTTGATGTAATTGAACTCGATAGGTATCTGAAATAAGGGCGTTTATCTGGAAAACGTAAAGACCCAAAAGCAAAGCGATTAAAATAAATCCCAAGGACCAGAAAAACTTTAAGTTGAATTTCAAGGGTAAACTTTTAATAGAAATTGATGGATTAAGAATAGAAGTATAATTCATACTATTAGCTATTAGCTATTTTTATTGCTGCTCTTAATTTGGCTGACCTCGAACTCGGGTTCTCTTTAACTTCCTCTTTTGATGGTGTAATAGGTTTTTTTGTTAATATTTTCAACTGACCTTTATTTGAACTTTCTCTAAAAAAATTTTTAACAATCCTGTCTTCCAAAGAATGGAAGGAAATTATCACCAGCCGCCCTTCTTCGTTCAAAACGTCTATTGTCTGGGGCAGAGCTTTTCTCAAATTATTCAGCTCATCATTAACCGCGATTCTTAATGCTTGAAAGGTTCTTTGGGGGGAAATACCCAAGCTCTTTATTATTTTAATAAGTTGTGAAGTAGTTTTAACTTGCGAGGTCATCCTTGCTTCAATTATTCTCTCAGAAATCTTCCCGGCCTTTTTCTCATCCCCGTATTCTCTCAAAACTCTTTCTATTTCAGGCCTTGACCAGTAATTTATTATCTTTTCAGCTGTCATATTGCTCAGAGGATTGTACCTCATATCAAGAGGTTCTTTTCTCTTAAAACTGAATCCTCTGCCTGAGCGTTCCAGATGCCAGCTGGACATACCCAAGTCAAATAAAATTCCATGTACAGGCCTGAACTTATATCTTTCAGCAATCTCCTTTAAATGAGCGAAGTTATCTTGGACCAAAATTAATCTATTTTTTGGTTTCAACCTTAACTGGAAATCAATTCCCAAAATTTTTCCGCGAGGGGCGATATGTTCAAGGACAGCTGAGCTGTGTCCGCCCTCTCCTATCGTACAATCAATAAAATTTTCATTGGGCTTAGGATTCAAGTACTCAAAAACTTCTTTTTGCAAAACCGGTATGTGATACAAACCCATATTTTTCTAAAATCCTAACTCAGCCGCCATATCCCCCACTCCTTTTTCAGTCCTCAATTTATACTCTCTCCACCTTTTTTCGTCCCAAACTTCAATTCTGTTGGACAGGCCCAAAATCGCGACATTTTTTTTCAAAGAAGCGTAATTTTTTAAGTAATCCGGCACTAAAATTCTACCCAGTTTGTCAAGCTCAGCATCAACGGCTCCTGACAGCATTATTCTGGCAAGGCCCCTGGCATCCACTTTTCCTGAAGGCAGGTTATCCAATTTCTGGGTCAATTTTTGCCATTCTTTCAAAGGATAAATAACCAAACAGTTATCCAACCCGGTAGTGATAACAGCTTTTTTGCCCAAAGCGTTTCTCATTTTAGATGGAATCGCAATCCGCTTTTTCGGGTCAATGGTATAAATGTATTCTCCTATCAACATATTGAGTTATCCACAGATTTGGGAGTTTTCCACATAGTTATCCACAATCCCCCACCTGTAATCACTTTATCTCATTTCACAACATTGCGTCAACACAGATAAACTTATTCGTAAAATAAGCTCAAACCTGCCTTTTTATACACAGATTTTCCACAACTCAAACAAAATCAGCCCGCTTGGGCTGACCTTGTTTGAGCTTAATGAGCCAAATCTCAGGGCTATATCTTCTCTAGAACTTTTGCTTTGGGCTTAATTAACATAATAAATTACCTAATGAATTTAAAGGTGGAGATGATTTGGTCAAATAAACTACTATAAATATCTTCACTACCTACGTACTTAAAAATTATCACCCCTCCCTCCAGATATGTGTACTGAACCACTATCGTACTGAGCGTCGTATTATCATCAAGCTTGGTGACCGTTTTCTTGTATCTTGCCGGAATACCATTAGATATAGAGATGTTTTTATCAAAATTAGTATTAATAAACGCTGAACCGGCTGCGCTCAAAGGGGTTCTAACAGTTAAAGTAACATCTCGCCTGCTCCCTTTTTTGGTTATTTCAAAATGTCCAGGCAAACTAAATTCGTCTTCTTCCCATTCTGACGGATACCTCACCTCAAACCCGTACTGCTCATTGCGGTAGATTTTCCAGGTGGAGGTGTCGATAGCACCGTTATAGGGTAATTTTTCTAATGTACAGCCCAATTCCTGTTCAAGATACTCAAGGAAAACTTTCCACTGTTCAGGGTCAGACCAATCACCAGTGAACCTTCCGGTGCTATACGCTTGGACAACAACGCGGTCTATTTCTTCGGGTGCAATATCTATATCTTCGCAACTAGGAACTGTTCTAGCAAAACGCTGATGGGCAAAATACCCTCCTCCGGCAAGAAAAATAACCGCCACAATGATTAAAACCATTTTCGCAAAACCTTTTCGGAGCATAGTTTTACAAGTATCAATTATGCTGCGCCTTTTGACCTAGGTTTTCCACAACTCTGCTTAACGGCGAATCAAGGATTTATTTTTAGTTGAAAGGTTTCAGGGTCTATTTGGGCTTTGCTGCCCCGCGTCAGCTCGCCTGACAAAATTGCTTTTGCCAAAATATTTTCCACTTTGTCTTGTATTACTCTGCGCATTTGCCTTGCGCCAAAAACAGGGCTGTAGCCGAGCTCAACTATTTTTTCTTTCAGTGCTTGGGTAATAATAAATTCAATGTACTTTTCTTTTAAGTTTTTGCTTAATTTTTGCAGGAGCAGTTCAGCAATGTCCAAAAGATTTTCTTTGCTCAAAGGTTTGAAAATAACCACTGCGTCAAAGCGGTTAATGAATTCGGGTCTGAAAGTGCCTTCCTGAAAAAGAAAATCTAAAAGTTTTTGCTTGATTCCCGACCAGTCGGCTTTCTCTTTTAGGGCCTCCAAAATTACTTGATAAGCGGCGTTGCTCGTAGCAATAATTATTGAATTTTTAAAATAAACTTTTCGGCCTGAGCCGTCAGTTAAATGGCCTTCGTCAAAAACCTGCAAAAACAAATTCAAGATATTGGGATGGGCTTTTTCAAGTTCGTCCAGAAGTATTAAAGAAAAAGGGCTCTCTCTAACAGGAGTGGTTAAAAGCCCTTCTTGCCCCGGAGAACCAATAAAGCGGGGAATATCTGCAACATTTTGGAATTCAGACATATCAAGCCGAATCATTCTTTCTTCAGCACCAAAATAAATTTCTGCCAGGGCTTTTGCTGTCTCTGTTTTGCCAACCCCCGTTGGACCCAAAAATAAAAATACACCCATTGGACCCTTTCTGACAGTGAAGTCGGCTCTTGCCCTTCTCAAAGCGGTTGACACTTCTTTCACTGCTTCTTCCTGATTGACAATCCTACTGTGTATTGCGGCTTCCAAGTTAAGCAGCACCTCCCTTTCTTTTGCTTCTATCTCTCCAACAGGAATTTTGGTTTTGTCTCTGACAACTTTAGCAACATGTTCTGGCAAAACCACTTTATCTTTTTTCTGCAAAACATAAACAACCACTTCGTCCA